>NZ_SOFB01000015.1:0-56635 GCF_004402815.1 Cryobacterium sp. Hz7 | reverse complement strand
TATTCCTGCCCCTTGAGTTTCTGTTCCTAGACAGTCAGAAACCTAGACAGGAAGCGGCGTGCGGCCGTTAAGGCGCTCCGAAACACCCACAGATGAAGCAGGAGAGCCAAAATCTCCGTCGAATTGGTTCAGGGTCGGGTTCAGGAGTCGCAGGCGGGCAGGCGGGCAGCGGGCAGCGGGCAGCGGGCAGCGGGCAGCGGGCAGCGGGCAGCGGGAGGCGGGTTCGGGGATGCAGTGAACGGATGCCGATTTGCACCGGCCTCCACCATCCCGTATCGTGGGCGAAAGCCAAAGACCGCCGGTTATTGTCGTGTAGAAATGCACTGGCAATCGAAGGTTCATTCACGTGAACGGCCCGCGCAGGATTCGAAGTCAGACTGCATTCTTCCGGAATGCGTTCCCAGCTCCGGCGCCTGCGCCGGAGCTTTTTTCATGTCTGCTCCCCGGGCTACCGGCACATGAAACCAAGAGGAGCGCCATGGCGAACAAGGAAGCAACGGTCGCCGAGCTTACGGAGAAATTCCAGAGCTCGACCGCCGTTCTGCTCACCGAGTACCGCGGTCTCACTGTTGCGCAGCTCAAGTCGCTGCGCGTTTCCATCAGTGCGGACGCCACGTACGCCGTGGTGAAGAACACGCTGACCAAGATTGCGGCGAACAACGCCGGCATCACGTCGTTTGACGACGAGCTTGTCGGTCCGTCCGCAATCGCATTCGTTCACGGAGACCCTGTCGCCGTTGCGAAGACCCTGCGTGCCTTCACCAAGGCAAACCCTCTCCTGGTAGTGAAGGGTGGTTACTTCGACGGTAACCCGCTCACCGCCGCAGAGGTAGGCAAGCTCGCCGACCTCGAGTCCCGCGAAGTGCTGCTGGCCAAGCTGGCCGGCGCATTCAAGGCCTCGCTGTTCGGAGCCGCATATCTGTTCAACGCACCGCTGTCGAAGGCTGTTCGCACCATCGACGCGCTGCGTGAGAAGCAGGAGTCCGCGAACTAGGCATCTGCCTGGCATCGCGGTGAGTAACTAAGAAACTATAGGGAGAAAAATCATGGCAAAGCTTTCCACCGAGGAATTGCTCGAACAGTTCAAGGGACTCACCCTCATCGAACTCTCCGAGTTCGTCAAGGCGTTCGAGGAGACCTTCGAGGTCACCGCCGCTGCACCGGTCGCCGCTGCCGGCGCTGCCGGTCCCGCCGCCCCCGTTGAAGAGGTCGAAGAGCAGTCCGCTTTCGACGTCATCCTCGAGGCTGTCGGCGACAAGAAGATCCAGGTCATCAAGGTTGTGCGCGAGCTCACCAGCCTGGGCCTCGGCGAGGCCAAGGCCGTCGTCGATGGCGCGCCGAAGGCCGTCCTCGAAGGCGTTTCCAAGGAAGCCGCTGAAAAGGGCAAGGCTGCTCTCGAAGCTGCCGGCGCCACCGCCGTCCTCAAGTAGTCGGGGCCCCGCGAGGGGTTCTCTGCTTCTCGTAGAGGCGTGACGGCGCAAGCCGTCCACACACAGAAGGCGTCGCATCCATCGGATGCGGCGCCTTCTGTCGTTATGCCCGTTCCGTCAGGCCCGACGCACGGTGTCAGCCCCCGTGGGTGAGCCGTGGGCCGCTGGTGCTCGAGCGGATGACCAGGTTCGTGGGCAGCCGGGTCAGGTGATCCTCGTCGCCGTGCTGAGTGGGGTTCTCCAATTCCGTCAGGAGGGCCTGCACCGCGAGCCGGCCCTGTGTGCGCGGGTGCTGCTCGAGGGTGGTCAGACGGAACATATCGGCATACGGATGTCCGTCGATCCCGATCACGGACAGGTCGGCCGGCACCTGGATGCCCAGTTCCCTGGCGGCGACGATCAAACCGATCGCGATCTCGTCGCTCGCGGCGAAGACCGCGGTGGGGCGGGTGCGCGGGTCGCCGAACACGGCGAGGCCCACCTCGTAGCCGCCCGGCATCGTGAACTCGCAGGCGTAGAACAGGCCCGAGCGTTCGGTGGGCAGGCCTGCGGCGCTCATGGCGGCGTAGAAACCGGTGAGCCGGTTGCTGTGCACCTGGAAGTCCATCTCGTCTTCTTTGCTGCCGCCGATGTGCACGATGTCCGTGTGCCCCAGGCTGAGCAGGTGCTCGGTGGCGAGCCGGGCCGCGGCAACGTCGTCGATGGCGATCGTGTCCACGCCGCGGATGGGTCCGCCGATTCCGACCAGCGGGCGGCCCAGACGGTGCAGCAGGGTGACCTCCTCATCGCTGAGCGCCACACCGACCGAGATCACTCCGTCGAAGCGTTTGCGCGCGAGGAAGTACTCGAAGACCCTCTCCCGTTCAGGTGAGGGTGCCGGCAGGTTGTAGAGGGTCATGTCGTACCCCTTGTCCAGCAGCGCCTGTTCCATGCTCTCCAGAACCTCGGAGAAAAACCAGCGGCTGATGAACGGGATGATCACGCCGATGCTCTTGGTTCGGCCGGTGACGAGGCTGGCCGCGTTGGGTGAAGCGACGTAACCAATCTCCCTGGCTGCAGCGATGACCTTGATCCGGGTCTGCTCCGACACATAGCCACGACCGCTCAGGGCACGGGAGGCTGTGGCCTTCGCGACGCCGGCGAGGCGTGCGACATCCGCTATTGCGCTCATTCCAGCCTCCGCCCTTGGACCCGTTTCCAACACTGTACAGCTCTGGCAGGCTCGCTGGAACCGGTTCCATTATATCCGCCGGAATGCGACACGTCCCGCGGGACGAACTTTCGAAGGTGTCGTGGCGGGAGTGCGATCTTTGCCATTCCGTGACAAATCTGGTCTTGCGATTCGGCCCGGCGTACCGTACCTTGTGGTGTGGAACCGGTTCCTTATCTGATCGTTTTCGGCACAGAAGCTGTTCCTGCAGCACCTGGGTGTTTGTCCGGGGATATCCCCGGCGCATCTTCATCAAACTCAACGAGGAGGAAAAATGCGGTCATTCCACCGCCGAATCACAGCACCCATCGCCATTGCGGCGATCGCCGGTCTGACCTTGGCCGGCTGTTCCGGTGGCCCCGGCAGCACGAACACCGACTCCGGAGCTGAAGGCGACGGCGTCGTCTCCGTCTACGGCACCATCGGTGACACCGAGGCCAAGCTCCTCGAGAAGTCCTGGGCTGCCTGGGAAGAAGAGAACAACATCGACATCCAGTACGAGGCGTCGAAGGAGTTCGAGGCTCAGATCGCCATCCGCGCCCAGGGTGGCAGTGCTCCCGACATCGCGATCTTCCCGCAGCCCGGACTGATGGCCGACCTTGCCAGCCGCGACTTCCTCAAGCCTGCCCCGAAAGCCGTCGAAGACAACGTCGACGAGTTCTGGTCCAAGGACTGGAAGGCCTACGGCACCGTCGGGGACACGTTCTACGGCGCGCCACTGATGGCCAGCGTCAAGGGCTTCATCTGGTACTCCCCGGCTAAGTTCACCGAGTGGGGTGTCGAAGTTCCCGAGACCTGGGACGAACTCCTCGCCGTGACGAAGACCATCCAGGAGAAGACCGGCAGCGCTCCGTGGTGCGCCGGATTCGGCTCGGGCGACGCCACCGGCTGGCCGGGCACGGACTGGGTCGAAGACCTCGTCCTGCGTCAGGCCGGAGCGGAGACCTACGACAAGTGGGTTGCCAACGAGATCCCGTTCACGGACCCCGCAATCAAGGCCGCCTTCGACTCCGTCGGAGAGATCCTGCTGAACCCTGCCAACGTCAACGCCACGTTCGGTGATGTTCGCTCGATCAACAGCACCCCGTTCGGTGACGTGGCCACGCCGCTCGCCGCAGGAACCTGCGCGCTGCACCACCAGGCATCCTTCTTCGACGGCTTCATCACGGATGCCGGCGGAGAGGTCGGTCCCGACGGTGACGTCTGGGCCTTCATCACCCCGGCCGAAGAGGCCGGCAGCCAGGCCGTGACCGGTGGTGGCGAGATCGTCGCCGCATTCGCGGATGACGCCGACACCCAGGCCGTTCAGACGTACCTCTCCAGCGACGACTGGGCTAATAGCCGGGTGAGCCTCGGTGGAGTCATCAGCGCCAACTCGGGTCTTGACCCGGCCAACGCGAAGAGCCCCATCCTGCAGGAAGCCATCAAGATCCTTCAGGACCCGGAGACCACCTTCCGCTTTGACGCCTCCGACCTGATGCCCGGCTCCGTGGGCGCCGGCACCTTCTGGAAGGGAATGGTCAACTGGATCAACGGAGCCCCGACCGACGAGGTTCTCACCAGCATCGAAGCCGGCTGGCCCTCCAGCTAGTTCAATTCGGAACCAGCTCATCTAACAGCACCACAACCGTGCGGGTCGTCCTCCTGAAAAGGGGCGACCCGCACTCCCCTGCTGGTGTACCGTGGCGGTAGTTTTCCGCCCCACCAGCAAACTGTGAGCCCGCAGTCGTACTCGAGAGGTTTCATATGTCGGCGTTCCTTGCCTGGCTGGCTGACTTGCCGCCCCTGGTCCAAGTCCCCATCATCATCCTCGCGTTCGTCGCCCTGGTGGCCGCGATCCTGTTCGTCGTCGAGATAGCCCCGCGCAAGGGCACCGGCTACACCGTCATCCGTCTCGCCGTCTGCGTCGCCGCCCCGCTGCTCATCCTGCTCGCCGCGGGATCATACTGGTGGGCCATCGCCGCGGCCGCCGTGCTCGGCGGAGTCTTCTTCATCGTCGACTACCGCTCACGCTCCGGCGCCGGCTACCTCTTCCAGCTCTTCGGCTTCCTCGCTCCGGCCATCCTGCTCCTCATCGTCGGACTCATCATCCCGACCATCCAGACCACGGTGCAGGCGTTCATGAACTCCCGCGGAACCGAGTTCATCGGCCTCGACAACTTCGTCTGGGTGTTCACCCAGCCGGAGGCCATCCGCACGGTGCTCAACACGATCGTCTGGGTGCTCATCACTCCGCTCGTGTCTACGATCGCCGGCCTGGCCTATGCGGTCTTCATCGACAAGAGCCGCGGCGAGAAGTACTTCAAGATCATGGTCTTCATGCCCATGGCCATCTCTTTCGTCGGGGCGTCCATCATCTGGCGCTTCGTCTACACGGCCCGGCCGGCCGACCAGAACCAGATCGGCCTGCTCAACCAGGTTGTGGTGTGGTTCGGCGGCCAGCCCGTCGACTTCCTCGCCAACGCACCCTGGAACACGGTCTTCCTGATCGTCGTGCTGATCTGGGTGCAGACCGGCTTCGCCATGGTCGTGCTCTCCGCCGCCATCAAGGGCGTGCCTGCCGAGCAGATGGAGGCCGCCGAACTCGACGGCACCAACGCCTGGCAGAAGTTCACCAACGTCACGGTGCCCGGCATCCGCGGCGCCCTCGTCGTCGTGTTGACGACGATCTCCATCGCCTCCCTCAAGGTCTTCGACATCGTCCGGACCATGACCGCAGGCGCCAACGACACCAGCGTCATCGCGAACGAGATGTACACGCAGTTCAAGAACTTCGAGCAGGGCCGGTCCGCCGCCTTCGCCGTGATCCTGTTCCTGCTCGTGCTCCCGATCGTCGTCTACAACGCCCGCCAGATTCAGAAGCAGAGGGAAATCCGATGAGCGCGATTCTTCCGGTTGAGCTCCCCGTCGACAAGAACACCAAGAGCCAAACTCGCCGAGGCGAGCGCCGTCAGGAGTTCGCGGCGGCCAAGCGCACCAAGAAGCGGTTGACCAGCCGAGGCGCCACGATCGCGGCGCTCGTGATCGCCGTGCTCTGGACCGTTCCGACCTTCGGGCTCTTCGTCTCCTCCTTCCGCCCGGCGCAGGAAGTACGCACCACCGGCTGGTGGACGCTCTTCTCGAACTGGGGTCTGACCATCGACAACTACAGCGATGTGCTCCAGGCCGGCAACAGTCAGCTGAATCTGGCCGGTGCGTTCATCAACTCGATCGCGATCACCCTGCCGGCCACACTGCTGCCGCTGATCATCGCCAGCCTCGCGGCCTACGCATTCGCCTGGATCGACTTCCGCGGCAAGAACGTGCTGTTCATCGCGGTTTTCGCGCTGCAGATCGTTCCGCTGCAGATGGCCCTCGTGCCGCTCTTGCAGTTCTTCTCGCGGGGTGAGGTCTTCGGCTTCCCGGTGGTCTCCTCGATCAGCGACGCCGGCGGCTACTCGCAGGTGTGGATCGCGCACACGATGTTCGCCCTGCCGCTCGCCATCTACCTGCTGCACAACTTCGTGTCGGAGATTCCCGCCGACGTCATCGAGGCGGCGCGGGTCGACGGCGCCGGTCACGGGCAGATCTTCTTCCGCATCGTGCTGCCGCTGACCATGCCGGCGATCGCATCCTTCGCCATCTTCCAGTTCCTCTGGGTCTGGAACGACCTGCTCGTGGCGCTGATCTTCGCCGACGGTGCGGTGGCGCCGATGACCAAGCTGCTGGCCGAGATCACCGGTACCCGCGGCCAGGACTGGCACCTGCTCACGGCCGGCGCGTTCATCTCGATCCTGGTTCCGCTGATCGTGTTCTTCTCCCTGCAGCGCTACTTCGTGCGCGGCCTGCTGGCCGGTTCGACGAAGGGCTAGCCGCATCAGCGACTGTGCCCGTTCCGCCGCTGGCGCCCACCCGGGCCGCCGGTGTTCGGAACGGGCACATTTGTGTGCCGCGCGGGAGTTTAGAGTGAATTCATGAGTGGAATGCACGGTGGCGGCGGCGGTCGACGGGGGCGGGTAAGCGGCGCGGATGTCGTGGCGCAGCGGGCCGAGAACGCCGAGGCCCCGCGCATCCCGAATTTGCTTCGCCGGATCATCGGCCTGTTCGCGCCGCACCGCGCGAAGCTCACGGTCACCGTGGTTCTCGTATTCATCAGCGCGGCGCTCTCCGTCGTGCCGCCCCTGCTCGTGCAGCGGGCCTTCGACGAGGGGCTCTTCCCGCCCGGCGGCAGCCCGGACGTGCAGCGTCTCGCCGTGCTCGTGGGGGTGATGATCGCCATCTATTTGGGGACGCAGTTGCTCGGCGTCTGGCAGGCCTGGCTCACCGCCACGGTCGGCAACTCGGTGATGGGTGCCCTGCGGGTGCGGCTGTTCACCCACTTGCAGGCGATGGAACTGAGCTTCTTCACGCGAACGAAGACGGGCGTCATCCAATCCAGGCTGCAGAACGATGTCGGCGGCGTCGCGAGCGTGCTCACCAACACCATCTCCAGTCTGCTCGGCAACGCCGTGACCGTGATCGCGGCGCTCGTCGCGATGCTCCTGCTGAGCTGGCAGCTGGCGATCGTCGCCATCATCCTGATGCCCGTACTCGTCTTTGCCCAGCGCCGGGTCGGCCAGGTGCGGGCCCGCATCGCGTCCAGGACGCAGGAGTCGCTCTCGGACATGACGGCGATCACGCAGGAGACGCTGAGCGTATCCGGCATCCTGCTCTCGAAAAGCTTCACCCGCCAGAAGACCGAGATCCATCGGTATGCCGACGAGAATGCCAACCAGGTCGAGTTGCAGATCAGCCAGCAGATGAGCGGCCAGTGGTTCTTCGCCACGGTGAGCATCTTCCTCTCCAGCATCCCGGCGATCGTCTACCTCGTGGCCGGTCTGCTGATGGGCAGTGGAACGACCGACATCACGGCGGGCACGATCGTAGCCTTCACGACCGTGCAGTCACGGCTGCTGTTCCCGCTGCTCGGCCTGATGCGCGTTGCCCTCGACCTGCAGACCTCAAGCGCCCTGTTCGCCCGCATCTTCCAGTACCTCGACCTCCGGCCCGCGATCCGCGACGCCCCCGACGCCGCCCCCGTGCCGGCCCGCGGCGAGGCCGTCGGCCGGGTCGCCTTCGACGGGGTCACCTTCGCCTACCCGGATGCCGGCGCGGAATCGCGCCCCACCCTGGACGACGTCTCCTTCACGATCGAGCCGGGCCAGTTCGCGGCCTTCGTCGGCCCGTCCGGGGCAGGCAAGACCACCGTGTCCTATCTCATCCCGCGCTTCTACGAGGCCTCGGCCGGGCGGGTACTCTTCTCCGGCGTCGAGGTGCAGGGCCTCCAGCAGCAGTCCCTCGTCTCCCACATCGGCATCGTCAGCCAGGAGACCTACCTCTTCCACGCGACCATCGCCGAGAACCTCCGCTACGCGAAACCGGAGGCGACGGATGCCGAGCTCGAGGCCGCGGCCCGGTCGGCGAGTATCCACGACACGATCGCATCCTTCCCCGCCGGCTACGACACCCTGGTGGGGGAGCGCGGCTACCGGCTCTCCGGCGGCGAGAAGCAGCGCATCGCCATCGCGCGGGTGCTGCTCAAGGACCCCGAGGTGCTGATCCTCGACGAGGCCACCAGCGCCCTGGACGCCATCTCCGAGCGCGTCGTTCAGGCGGCCCTGGACACCGCTTCCCGCGGGCGTACGACCATCGCCATCGCGCACCGGCTGTCGACCATCGTGTCCGCCGACGTCATCTTCGTCGTCGACGCCGGCCGGATCGTAGAGAGGGGCACCCACGCCGAACTGCTCAAAGACGATGGCGTCTACGCGCGGCTGTACTCGGAGCAGGTCACGTCGCCGACGCCCACGGCCCCCACTCCGCTCACGCCGATAGAGTTGACCCGGCTCGAATCCGTGACGAAGAACCCTCGATGAAGGACTCTCGATGAAAATTGCCGACACCGTTCTCGACCTCATCGGTGACACCCCCCTGGTCAGGCTGCACAAGGTGACGGCTGACGTCAGCGCCACCGTGCTGGTCAAGCTGGAGTACCTGAACCCGGGCGGCTCCGCGAAGGACCGCATCGCGGTGCGCATCATCGATGCCGCCGAACGGGACGGCCTCCTGCTTCCCGGCGGCACCATCGTCGAGCCGACCTCGGGCAACACGGGCGTCGGCCTCGCTCTCGTTGCCCAGCAACGCGGCTACAAGTGCGTGTTCGTGCTGCCGGACAAGGTGGGCGAGGACAAGCGCAACGTGCTCACGGCCTACGGCGCGGAGATTGTGGTGACCCCGACATCCGTCGCCCCCGACCACCCTGACTCCTATTACAGCGTGTCCGACCGGCTGGCCCGGGAGATCCCGGGGGCTTTCAAGCCCAACCAGTACTTCAACCCAAACGGCCCGCTCAGCCACTACGAGACGACCGGGCCCGAGATCTGGCGCGACACCGACGGCACGATCACCCACTTCGTCGCGGGCGTCGGCACCGGCGGCACCATCACCGGTACCGGACGGTACCTGCGCGAGGTCTCGGGAGAGAGCGTGCGCATCATCGGCGCCGATCCGGAGGGCTCGGTGTACTCCGGTGGCACCGGCCGGCCGTATCTGGTCGAGGGCGTGGGCGAGGACTTCTGGCCGGGCGCCTACGACCCGGAGGTCGTGCACGAGGTGATCGCCGTCTCCGACGCCGACTCCTTCGCGATGACCCGCCGGCTCGCCCTCGAAGAGGGCATTCTGGTCGGAGGTTCGAGCGGCATGGCCGTCGTCGCCGCCCTGCGCGCGGCGAAAACCCTCGGCGCCGACGACACCATCGTCGTGCTGCTGCCCGACGGCGGGCGCGGCTACCTGGGCAAGATCTTCAATGACGGCTGGATGCGCAGCTACGGTTTCAGCAACGCGCCCGCCGGGCACACGGTCGGCGACCTGCTCTCGTCCAAGACCGGCGCCCTGCCGCCGTTCGTCTACGTGCACCCCAGCGCCACGGTGCACGACGCCATCGGAGTCATGACCGAGGCCAGCGTCTCCCAGGTGCTGGTGCTCACCGAAAAGCCCCCGGTGGTGATGGGCGAGGTCGTCGGCGCGGTCGACGAACGCCGGCTGATGGAACTCGTCTTCTCCGGCGAAGCGAAACTGGCCGACCGCGTCGGCGAGTTCGTCGGCGACTCCCTCCCGCTGATCGGGGTGAACGAGCCCGTCGCGGCCGCGCGCGCCGCCTTCGCCGGCCACGATGCGCTCCTCGTCACCGACGGCGGCAAACCCCTCGGCGTCATCACCCGCCACGACCTGCTCACCTACCTGAGCGCCTGAACAGCATGACTAAGGACGAATCAATGGCTCGCACACCAAACTTCGACACCATCGCCATCCACGCGGGGCAGGAATTCGACCCGACGACCGGCGCCGTGATCCCGCCCATCTACCAGACGTCCACGTATGTGCAGGAGAGCATCGGCCACCTGCGCGGCGGCTACGAGTACAGCCGCGGCGGCAACCCGACCCGCACCGTGCTCGAGACCCTGCTGGCCGCGCTGGAGGGCGGAAAGCACGGCCTCTCCTTCGCCAGCGGGCTCGCCGCGGAGGACACCATCCTGCGCGCGCTGCTCGCACCGGGCGACCACATCGTGCTCGGCAACGATGTCTATGGCGGCACGCACCGGCTGATCAACCGGGTGCACGGTGCCTGGGGCATCCTCAACTCCACCGTGGAGATGAGCGACCTCGCCGCCGTCGAACAGGCCATCATCCCGGGCGAGACGAAGATCCTCTGGGTGGAGACGCCCAGCAATCCACTGATGAAGGTCTGCGACATCGCCGCTCTGGCCCGGATCGGCCACCGCTTCGGCGTGACCGTGATCGTGGACAATACGTTCGCCTCGCCCGCGCTGCAGCAGCCCCTGGCCTTGGGGGCCGACGTCGTCGTGCATTCCACCACGAAGTACCTCGGTGGCCACTCCGACGTGCTCGGCGGCGCCCTGATCATCAACGACGACGAGCTCGCCGAGAAGGCCCAGTTCCTGCAGTTCGCCGCCGGCCCCGTCTCGGCCCCGATGGATGCCTGGCTCACCGTGCGCGGAATCAAGACCCTCTCGGTGCGGATGGACCGCCACTGCAGCAACGCCCAGGCGATCGCCGAGCACCTGCAGGGCCACCCGGCGATCGACCGGGTCTACTACCCCGGCCTGCCGACGCACGCGGGCCACGAGCTGGCGAAGAAGCAGATGAGCGGCTTCGGTGGCATGCTGTCGATCTCCTTCGTGGGCGGCGCGGCCGCGGCGCGTTCCTTCGCCGAGGCCACGCAGCTGTTCCAGCTGGCCGAATCGCTCGGTGGCGTGGAATCGCTGGTCAACTACCCCTCCGAGATGACCCACGCGTCGGTTCGCGGCACGGAACTCGAAGTAGCGGACAACATCATCCGTCTGTCCGTGGGCATCGAAGGCGTCGCCGACCTCATCGACGACATCGATCGGGCGCTCGCGGTCGTCTAGGCGGATAAATCCGTACAGCCGCGGCGGCCCTGGCTGCCGTGGCTGATGCGGCTGATGCGGCATCGCCGCTCAGGGAGATTACCTCCGCTTCGAACGAATTCGACGGAGATTTTGCCAGGATCAGCAGGAAACACGCCCAGAAGACGGTTTTACACCACAATCTCCGTCGAATTGGTTCGGAACAGGACACCGCGCTCCGATTGGGACTCACTCCTCGAGCCTGACGGTTTTTGCACGGAGTGTGTCTTTTCTTTGCCATTTCCGCCGTACCCCCGGTGCGGCAGCACGGTCAGATGACCACTTCCTCTCAGGCTCTGTTCCTGCAACCGGCTGTTCCTGCAACCGGCTGTGCCGGCGACGGATGCCGCGCCGGCCCGAGCCGGCAGCCTCGGCCTGGTACAGGGCACGGCCCCGTATATCGCGGCGGTGCTCGGCACCGGCATTCTCGCACTGCCGGGCTTGGCCGGCACTGCGGCCGGGCCGGCGTCGCTGGTCGCGGTGTTCGTCTCTCTTCTGTCGATCCCGGTGGCCAGCACGTTCGCCGCCCCGGCGGCCCGCTATCCGGACCCCGGCGGCGTCGCCAGCTATGTGCGCCGGGCCCTCGGCCCGACCTGGGCGCGGACGACCGGGTACTCGTTCTTCTTCGGCGTCGGCACCGCGATCAGCCTGTTCGTGTGGGCCTTCGCGGGCTAGGAGGTCGGCACGCACATCGCGGCGGAGTTCACGAACCCCGGAGGGGTCACCCCCCTCGCCACGGCGGTCGCCCTCGTCCTGGTCGGCATCGCCTACCTGGCCCTGCAGTGCGTGACCGTCGCCGTTCTGGGCCGGGCCGCGGGGCGGGGGCAGGTTGCGCCGCTCGACCTGGTCGCAACGAACGCGCCCGGCGTCGGTCCGGTTTTCGTCGCCGTGATTGCCGCTGTCGCGGCCGTCGGAGTGCTCAACGTCTACCTCGGGGCGTTCATCCTGATCCACACGAGTTCGATGGTGGCCATCATGTGCTCGGCATGATCGCGGCCGTGCGTCTGCTCGACCGCCACACGCTGGGCTGGTGGCTGGCCGTCGTGTCGGTCGTGCTCACGGTCGGCCTCCTCATTCTCGCCGGTCTCAATCTGCTCGTTCCCGCGGTACTGGCCAGTGTGGCCGTGGCCGTGCGGCTAGTGAAGCGGTGGCAGCTGTCGCGCCGTGCTACCGGGAGTGGTGTACAACCCGGGTGAGCCCGGCGGGGACCAGTACGGTTCCGGTCACGACTGCATCAGTCAGGAGCTCGGTGCCGACGGCCGGGCATGGCCGGTCGGCATCCGTGTGGTTGATCAGAAATAGGAAATCGCCGGTGTCGTTCGACCGGGTGACCCTCTCGACGCCGTCGATGCCGGGGGCGGCATCGACACCTGCCGTGTCGAGCACGTCGAGCATTAGGGAATCGAGGTCGGCGCCGGTGAGCCGGGTCGAAATGTACCAGGCCGAGCCGGCCCCGAAAGCATTGCGGGTGATGGCCGGTCCGCCCTTGGCCGGGCCGTCCAGATACCGGGCCAGCACCTCGGCCGTGGAGACCGCGATGTCGTCGGCCCACAGGGTGCCGGTGCGGGAGTCGCTGAGGGTAACCGTTTCGTTCTCGTGCAGCGGCAGGAATTCGGGGATGCACAGGCCGAGCACCTCGCGCAGGGCGCCGGGAGCGGCGCCGAGGTAGACCGTGTCGTTATCGTCGACGATGCCGGAGAAGTACGACACGACCAGGTGGCCGCCTGCCCGAACGTACGCGGTGAGGTTGGCGGAGGCCGTCGGGCCAACCAGGTAAAGGCTTGGGGCGATCACGAGGTCGTAGCTGCCGAGGTCGGCGGTCGGGTGAGCGAAGTCCACCGTCACATTGCGGTCCCACAGCGCTGTATAGAAGGCCTCGACGCGCTCGCGGTGGCCCAGCTCGACGCTGGGGCGCCACTCCAAGTCCTGCGCCCAGAACGATTCGGTGTCCCAGAGCAACGCGACCCGAGCGCGCACGCGGGAGGTGCGCACGGGCTCCAACGCGCCGAGGGTCTGGCCCAACGCCAGGACCTCGCGCCACAGCCGGGTCTCGGCGCCGGCGTGCGGCAGCATGGCGGAGTGGAACTTCTCCACGCCAAAGCGTGAGGCCCGGAACTGGAAGAACAGAATGCCGTCCGCACCACGCGCGAGGTGGGAGAGCGAATTTCGGGCTAGTTCACCCGCCCGCTTGGCGATGTTGCGCGGCTGCCAGTTCACAGCCCCGGTTGAGTGTTCCATCAGGATCCACGGCGCTCCGCCAGCCAGCGACCGAGTGAGGTCGGCATCCATCGCCAGGAGCACGTGGTTGTCGGCGCGCTCGGCGACCAGATAGTGATCATTCGAGACGATGTCCACCTCCCTGCTCCACCGCCAATAGTCGGCAGAGAGGCAATTAGTTGCCATGAAGTTGGTGGTCACGGGAATGTCGGGCGTGAACCGGCGGATGACGTCGCGCTCGCCGATGTAGCACTCCAGCAGAGCGTCGGAGGTGAACCGGTGGAAGTCGAGGCGTTGGGCCTGGTTGCTCACCGAGGCCGACTGGCGCGGGGCGTCGATTTCGTCCCATTCGCCATAGACCTGTCCCCAGAACGTGGTGCCCCACAGCTCGTTGAGTACTTCGAGGGTGCCGTAGCGCTTCCGCAGCCACACCCGGAAGGCCGCGACGGAGTGGTCGTCATAGGAATCGCTGATCGGGGCGCCGTACTCGTTGTGCACGTGCCAGAGCACGAGCGCGGGGTGGTTCGCGTACCGGCGGGCGAGTTGTTCCGTGATCGCCGCCGCTGCCCGGCGGTAGTCGGGGCTCGACGGGCTGACCAGGCCACGCGAGCCGTTGCCCAGCGTGATTCCGTCGCGGGTGACGGGCCGGGAATCCGGGTATTTCTTCCAGAACCAGGCCGGTGGCGCGGCCGTGGGGGTGGCCAGGTCGACGTCGATTCCGGCCTCGTGCAGCAGCCCGATGATGTCGTCGAGCAGACCGAAGTCGTATTCCCCCTCCCGCGGTTCGAGCAGCCCCCAGGAGAAGATCCCGACGCTGACGAGGTTGATGCCGGCCTGCTGCATCAGCGCCACGTCCTCGAGCCAGGTCTCCCGCGGCCACTGCTCCGGGTTGTAATCGCCGCCGTAGCGCAGTCGGTTCGTGCCCTTCAGCCAGCGGTTCGTCGCTGACGGGAGCGTGGGTACTGCGGTCTCGATCGGCATTGGTCTGGATCTCCTTTTTACTGTGTGCGCTCCCAGTTTTAGCACAGGAACTTCTGGGATGCGTAAATTTATCTGCGTGTTGACAACGAATATGATTGTGTGCGTGACTAGTACCGCTCACAGTCAGAGTCGAGTTTTGACGCGATGATGCCGCGGGCGCCAACTCACAGCACCAGCTTTCTTCAAGGAGGACGAATGCGCACGTCGATACGAATCGGGACGGTGGCCCTGGCCACCGCCGCAACACTGCTCATGGCAGGTTGTTCAACGGATGCCGCGGGCGGTGACTCCGGGCCCGTCGAGCTCAACTACTGGGCCTGGGCCCCGAACCTCGACCAGGTCGTCGACACCTGGAACGCCGAGAATCCGGACATCCAGGTTACGGTTCAGAAGCAGGACGGCGGCGACCCGGCCATCACCAAACTTCTCACGGCCATCAAGGCCGGCAGCGGAGCTCCCGACCTGATCCAGGCGGAGTACCAGAAGATCCCGACCCTGGTCTCCTCCGACGCCCTCGCCGACATCTCCGAGCTGGGCGCCAATGACGTGGAGGACGAATTCGCCGTCGGCGTCTGGGACTCCGTCACGCTCGGCTCCGACGCCGTCTACGCCATCCCGCAGGACACCGGGCCGATGATGTTCTATTACCGCGCCGACATCCTCAAGCAGCTCGGCCTGGCCGTTCCCACCACGTGGGACGAATACGCCCAAGTGGCGCGCGCCGTGCACGCCTCCGACCCGGCCAAGTACCTGGGCACCTTCTCGTCGAATGACGCCGGCTGGTTCACCGGCATGGCGCAGCAGGCCGGTGCCTCCTGGTGGGGCATCGATGGCGAGTCCTGGAGCGTCAACATCGACGAGACCCCCACCAAGACGGTCGCCGGCTACTGGGGCGGCCTCGTGGAAGAGGGAGTCATCGACAACAAGCCGATGTACACGCCCGAGTGGAACGCCGGCCTCAACAGCGGCGAACAGGTCGGCTGGCTGAGCGCCATCTGGGCACCCGGCGTCCTGGCGGGCAACGCCGCGGACACCGCCGGTCTCTGGATGGCCGCACCCATGCCACAGTGGGACGCCTCGGCGCCCGCCACGGGCAACTGGGGTGGCTCCTCGACCGCGGTTACCACGCAGTCGAAACACCAGGAAGCCGCCACCGAGTTCGCCACCTGGCTGAACACCGACCCCGACGCAGTGCAGGCGCTCGTCACCGCGACGGGCATCTACCCCGCCAACGTCGATGCCGCCGCCTCCGCGCTCACGGCGCCGCCGGAGTTCTTCAATAACCAGCCCGACTTCTATGAGGTGGCCGCCGAGGTCGCCCAGACCGTGACCCCGTTCAGCTACGGACCAAACGTCAACGTCGCCTATAGCGCGTACAACGACGAATTCGCCAAGGCTGCCGACGCGAGGAAGAAGAGTGCATTCCTCGACGCCATCGCGGCAATGCAGACGATCACCACGGCCGACATGAAGAAGAGCGGCTTCACCGTCAAGTAACACCCAGCACCATCCGGGCCGCCCGCCGCGCGGGCGGCCCGTTCACACCGAACACCGTGACCGCGTCGATTGAGGACAATCCGTGACAGTGATAGAGGCCCCCGTGGCCACCAGGAGCAGCACACCGCCTCCGCAGCAGCGTAGGGAGAAGGGCAAGTTCCGCTCGAGGGTGCTCGTGCCCTACGCGATGCTGGCGCCGGGCATCATCCTGTTCGTGGTCTTCATGGCCGCACCCATCGTCTACACACTCTTTCTCAGTTTCCAGAAGACCAAGGTCTCCGGACTGGGTCTGGGCGCCGGCGCACGCTCGACCGTCTTCGCGGGCATCGACAACTACGCCGCCACCCTCACGAACGCCGAATTCGGTGCCAGTGTGGGGCGCGTCCTGCTCTACGGCCTCATCCTGATCCCCGTGATGCTGGGTCTGGCCCTGCTGTTCGCCCTGTTGCTCGACTCCCGGCGAACGCGGGCCACCGGGTTCTCCCGCACCGCGATCTTCCTGCCGTTCGCCGTGCCGGCCGTGATCAGCTCCCTCCTCTGGGGATTCCTGTACCTACCCGCCGTGAGCCCGTTCTACTTTCTCTTCGAACGGTTCGGCTGGGACGTCCCGTCGCTGCTCTCCTCGTCGGGCGTCATCTTCGCGATCGCCAACATCGCCCTGTGGGGCGGCGTCGGCTTCAACATGATCGTGATGTACACCTCGCTGAAGTCGGTGCCCACCGACATCTACGAGGCTGCGAAGCTCGACGGCTGCACCGAGGTGCAGATCGCACGGCGCATCAAGATCCCGATCATTGCCCCCGCCATCGTGATGACCGCCCTGTTCTCGATGGTGGCCACGCTGCAGGTCTTCGCCGAGCCGACCACCCTGCGACCACTCACGAACTCCCTGTCCACCAGCTGGTCACCGCTGATGCTGGTCTACCGGGACGCCTTCACCCGTGACGACATCTACTCGGCGGCCGCAACCTCGATCGTCATCGCCGTCGTGACCTTCGCCTTCTCATTCCTGTTCCTGCGCGTTGTGCAGAAACGCGCATTCGGTCAGGAGGACTGACCATGACCACCTCATCCACCGTGACCCGTCCAGGCCGCGCCCTGCTCAAGGCAGAGCGCGTCGCCGCCCGCACCTTCCGCCAGAAGGCCAGCCCGGTCTCTACGGGCATCCTTCTCGTCGGCGCCATCTACTGCCTCTTCCCCGTCTTCTGGGTGTTGATGGCCTCGAGCAAGGACGCCTCCGAGCTTTTCTCCACGTTCACGCTGATGCCGAGTTCGCACCTCTGGGACAACATCGTGGAGCTGAGCCGGTACCGCGACGGCCTCTACTGGCGCTGGGTGCTCAACACGGCGATCTACGCCGGCGTCGGCGCCCTCGCCTCCACCTGGGTCTCGGCGATCTCCGGCTACGTTCTGGCCAAGTTCGAGTTCCCCGGCAAGCGCGCGGTCTTCGCGGTGCTGCTGATGGGAGTGCTCGTGCCCGGCGTCATCCTCGCCATCCCGCAATACTTCCTGCTGGCCGAGGTCGGCCTGACCAACACGATCTGGTCCGTGCTGCTGCCGCAGATCATCAGCCCCTACGGCATCTATCTGGCGCGCATCTACGCGGCGGCGTCGGTGCCCACCGAGGTTGTCGAGGCATCCCGCACCGAGGGAGCCGGTGAGCTCTACATCTTCAATCGCATCGCCCTGCCGATGATGGGCCCCGGGCTCGTGACGATCTTCCTCTTCCAGTTTGTTGCGGTCTGGAACAACTTCATGCTGCCCTACATCATGCTCGGCAATGACAGGCTCTTCCCGGTCACGGTCGGCCTGAGCGGCCTGCTCAATCAGGGTGCGACCGCGCCGTCCATGTACACGCTCGTAATCACGGGTGCCTTACTGTCGATCATCCCTCTGGTAATACTGTTCCTTGTGCTGCAGCGCTACTGGAAGGTCGACCTTGCTGCGGGCGCGGTCAAAGCCTGAGGATGGATAGAATTCTGACGTGACCCCGCCCCCTTCGAAGCGCCGGCCGACCATCGATGATGTGTCCGCAGCCGCCGGCGTATCCCGGGGAACGGTTTCTCGGGTGCTGAACGGCGGTCACTGGGTGGGTCCGGATGCTCTGGCGGCAGTGAACGCGGCCATCAAGAAGACGGGCTACCGGGTCAACCCGCATGCACGCAGCCTCGCCACCAGCCGCGCCAACTCGGTGGCCTTCCTTCTCACCGAGTCCCACGAGCGGTTGTTCGAAGACCCGAACTTCGCTGTACTGATGAGCGGGGCGTCGCGGGCGCTCTCCGTGCACGACATCTCGTTGGTCTTGATCATGGCGGGCAATGAGGACGAACAGCGCCGGGCCACGGAGTTCGTCACGGCGGGCCACGTCGATGGTGTGTTGCTGGTTTCCTCGCATAGTGGTCGCCGCGGACTGTCCGAGATCATCGCGGCCGGCGTGCCGGCGATTGCCTGTGGGGTGCCGTTGGGCTTCGAAAACAAGATGGGGTATGTGGCCGCCGACGACTACGAAGGCGCTCGGGAAATGGTGCGCTACCTGACCAGCCTCGGCCGCACTCGCATCGCTACCATCACCGGGCCAGAAGATACCTCCGGAGGCATGCGTCGCTTCGAAGCGTATGTCGATGAACGCGCCGATGTATTCGACGAGACGTATGTGGCCCATGGCGACTACAGCCGGTCGAGCGGCGCGGCGGCAATGACGGCTCTCCTGACACGGCACCCCGATCTGGACGCGGTGTTCGCCGCCAACGACGTGATGGCAGCCGGGGCACTCGATGTGCTTCTTGCGTCGGGCCGCCGAGTGCCGGAAGACGTCGCAGTCGGGGGCTTTGATGACGGTCCCATCGCGGCCACGACGCACCCTCCGCTCACGACCATGCGGCAGCCGTTCGACCGCATCAGCGAAGAAATGGTGCGCTTGCTCCTGCAGGTTATCGGGGGCGAACGCCCCGCTGCCATGGTTCTGCCGACTGATCTGGTGGTGCGCGAGAGCGCCTGATCAACCGAGGCGCAATGTGCGCCAGGGGGCGTCACCGGAGTGCATACTTGATTTGCGTTCACAATTGTGACCGTGCACATGCCAACAAGGTCTTCCTGTGACTATCGATCTGCCCAAGGGGCGTGCCCCGAGCATCCGTGATGTGGCGCGCCTCGCGGGGGTCTCGCATCAGACCGTTTCGCGCGTGCTCAACGACCACCCCAGCATCCGTGATTCCACCAAGGCGAAGGTGTTGCAGGTCATGGAAGACCTGCAGTACCGGCCGAACCGGGCGGCCCGCGCACTGTCGCGCGGGCGTTCGCGCACCATCGGCCTGCTCTCGGCGGAGAGTGCCTACGGGCCGGCGAGCAGCATCGCCGCCATCCAGGACGCCGCCCAGGAAGCCGGCTATTACGTCAACACCGCGAACCTCACATCCGTCGACACGGAGTCGATCGAGGCGGCGCTGGAGCACCTGATGAACCAGTCCGTGGAGGGCATCGTCGTGATCGCGCCGCAGGTGCGGGTCTTCGACGCCCTGGAACAGCTGTCCATCGACGTGCCGTTCGTCACCCTGCAGTCCACCGGCCGCCTCGACAATTCCCTGTCCGTCGACCAGATGACCGGTGCCAGACAGGCCACGCGGCACCTGATCGACCTCGGCCATCGGAGTATCTACCACCTTGCCGGACCCCAGGACTGGATTGAGGCCGAGGCCCGAATGCGCGGCTTCCTCGACGAGATGTGGGAAATGGATGTGCCGACCATGGCGCCGATTCTGGGCGACTGGACCGCCGACTTCGGATACCGTGCCGGACGAGAACTGCTCCGGAGGCGGGACTTCACGGCCATCTTCGCGTCGAATGATCTGATGGCGCTCGGGTTCATGCACGCCTGCCGCGAGGCGGGCCTCGACCTGCCGCGCGACATGAGTATCGTCGGCTACGACGATATTCCCGAAGCGGCACACTTCTGGCCACCGCTCACGACAGTGCGCCAAGACTTTGCCGAACTCGGGCGGCGGTGCATCGCCCTTCTGCTCAGCAACCTCAGCGGCGGGGTACCGATCGAGCGGAGCGACCCGATCATTCCCGAGCTCATCGTGCGCGGCTCGACCGCACCGCCCGCGTTCTGAGTTCGGCACATGCGCGACCTCGCCTCGATCACCCGTGAAGGGTTCGCTCTCCCCCGCGACTCTCTCCGGAGTTCCTTGAGCGCATTGTCGAGCAGTTCCCTGTTTCCGCACAGCACTAAAGAAGTGGTAAGCCGCCCCGCCGGGACCGTCCGTGAGCCGGCTGGGCTCGGCGGAATGTCCTGACTTCAGACCCCGCTCAGGGGAGCAACAGCCTGTTACGCAAGCGTGACAAAACGAAACTTGACACCGGGACTATCACCGGGTCTATAGTGTCAATGTGATCGGTCACATGGACTCGATTTCCCGCACTTTTTTCCAAACGCATGACATTGAGGTCAAGCTTGTGAGCACACTTTTCCACCTGCCCGGCAGCTCCGCTGCCGCCCTGCTGAGCGGGAGCGGGATGATCTTTCGCGCGTCCATTCCGTTGTCGGTATGGGATACCTG
This sequence comes from Cryobacterium sp. Hz7, assembly GCF_004402815.1. NCBI lineage: Bacteria > Bacillati > Actinomycetota > Actinomycetes > Micrococcales > Microbacteriaceae > Cryobacterium > Cryobacterium sp. Hz7. Next base: position 36,276 of record NZ_SOFB01000015.1, on the reverse strand, counting down.
TAGTGGCCCCCGGGCGTGAGGAGTCCAACGATGTCCACTGACCACGTAATCCTTGAGATGCGGTCCATCACCAAGGAGTTTCCCGGGGTCAAGGCCCTGTCGGACGTCTCCATCACGGTGAATCGCGGCGAGATCCACGCGATCTGCGGCGAGAACGGTGCCGGCAAGTCCACCCTGATGAAAGTGCTCTCCGGGGTCTACCCCTCCGGCACATACACGGGCGACATCATCTACCAGGGTCAGAACGTGCACTTCAAGGACATCCGCTCGAGCGAAGAAGCGGGCATCGTCATCATCCACCAGGAACTTGCGCTCATCCCGGAACTCTCCATCACCGAGAACATCTTCCTCGGCAACGAGCCGACCAAGTGGGGTGCAATCGACTGGATCACCGCCAAGAAGACGGCGCTCGAGTTGCTGGCGCGCGTCGGGCTGCGGGACGACCCCGACACCCTGATCAAGAACATCGGCGTCGGCAAGCAGCAGCTGGTCGAGATCGCCAAGGCCCTCAACAAGTCGGTCAAGGTGCTCATCCTCGATGAGCCGACCGCGGCCCTGAACGAGTCGGACTCCATGCATCTGCTGGACCTGATCCGCGGGCTGAAGGGCAGGGGAATCAGCTCGATCATGATCTCCCACAAGCTCAACGAGATCGAACAGGTCGCAGACTCGATCACGATCATCCGCGACGGCAAGACGATCGAAACCCTGAATGTCGTGGCCGACGGAGTCAACGAAGACCGGATCATCCGGGGCATGGTCGGGCGCAGCCTGGAGAGCCGTTTCCCGGACCGCACACCGCACATCGGCGAGGTCTTCTTCGAGGTGCGTGACTGGACCGTGCAGCACCCGCAGGTCGCCGAGCGCATGGTCGTGAAGGGTTCCAGCCTGAACGTGCGCAAGGGTGAGATCGTGGGCATCGCCGGCCTGATGGGCGCCGGGCGCACCGAACTGGCGATGAGCATCTTCGGGCGCTCCTACGGCAATTTCCTTTCCGGCCACCTCTACAAGGACGGAAAGGAAATCGTCCTGAAAAGCGTGGCCGACGCGATCGACCACGGCCTTGCCTACGTGAGCGAGGACCGCAAGGCACTCGGCCTGAACCTGCTCGACGACATCAAGCGTTCCGTCGTCTCGGCCAAGCTCTCGAAGATCTCGGCCGGGCAGGTCGTGAACGACTCCAAAGAATTCGGAATCGCCGAGCAATACCGCAAAAGCCTGCGGATCAAGACACCCAGCGTCAATGCGGGCGTCTCCAAACTCTCCGGCGGCAACCAGCAGAAGGTCGTTCTGGCCAAGTGGATGTTCACGGACCCTGACCTGCTGATCCTGGACGAGCCGACCCGTGGCATCGACGTCGGCGCGAAATACGAGATTTACGGCATCATCCAGCAGCTCGCCGAACAGGGCAAGGGAGTCATCCTGATCTCTTCTGAGCTCCCAGAGCTCCTCGGCCTCGCCGACCGGATCTACACGGTCTTCGAGGGTGCGATCACCGACTGCATCCCGGCGGAGTCCGCCGATCCCGAAACCCTGATGAAAAGTATGACCTCCGCACGGAAGAAGGTTCAGAGCATATGAGTGAAGACACGAGTACCCGCAGAGGCGCTCTTGGTGATCTGAAGAAGATCTTCGGCAGCGGCAGCTCGAACCTGCGGCAGTTCGGCATCCTCTTCAGCCTGATCGCCATCATTCTGCTCTTCCAGTACCTGACCGACGGACTGACGCTGTCGTCCGGCAACTTGATCAACCTGGTCAGCCAGTACTCCTATATCCTCATCCTCGCCATCGGCATGGTCATGGTGATCATCGCCGGCCACATCGACCTGTCGGTCGGATCCGTTGCCGCTTTCGTCGGCATCGTGGTGGCCACCGCGATGCGGGACTGGAACTTCCCGTGGCCGCTGGCCATCCTGCTCGGGCTGTTTGTGGGAATGCTGATCGGCGCCTGGCAAGGTGCGTGGGTTGCCTACGTCGGGGTTCCCGCCTTCATCGTCACCCTGGCCGGCATGCTCATCTTCCGCGGCGGCAACCAGGTCATCGGTAACGCCAACACGGTCCCCGTTCCTGACGGCTTCACGATCATCGGCTCCGGCTACCTTCCTGAGGTCGGCCCGAACACGGGCTACAACAACCTGACCCTGCTTCTGGGGCTCATCATCGTGGTCGCGGTCGTCTACTCCGAATGGCGTGCCCGCCGGGTTCAGAAGATCATGGGTTCGACGCCCGCACCGCTGTGGGTGAGCATCGTGAAAGTCGCCCTTCTCTGTGCCGTCATCGTCTACGCATCCGTCCTCTTCGCCGGTGGCCGCGTCGGCACAAGCTTCCCGGTCTCCGGAATCATCCTCGGAGTGCTCGTTCTCTTCTACGCATTCGTCACTCGTAACACGATCTTCGGCCGTCACGTCTACGCGGTCGGCGGCAACAAGCTCGCCGCCGAACTCTCGGGGGTCAAGTCCCGTCGGGTGAACTTCCTCGTCATGATGAACATGTCGATCCTCTCGGCCCTGGCCGGCATGATCTTCGTCGCCCGCTCGGTGGCCTCCGGCCCGCAGGACGGCCTCAGCTGGGAGCTCGACGCGATCGCCGCCGTGTTCATCGGTGGCGCGGCCGTGTCCGGCGGAATCGGAACCGTCGTCGGCTCCATCATCGGTGGTCTCGTCATGGCGGTGCTGAACAACGGCCTGCAGCTGCTGGGCGTCGGCTCCGACTGGGTTCAGATCATCAAGGGCATGGTGCTCCTGGTGGCCGTGGGTGTTGACGTGTGGAACAAGAGCCAGGGTCGTCCCTCGATCATCGGCCTCCTGACCCGGAAGAAGAAGACTGCCGAATTCCCGGCGGAACCACCCCTGGTCGTGCCCGACACGGGAACCCCGGAGAGCGCGCGGCCGCAAGCCACGCGGCCCAACTAGCCCAGATTTTCCCCTTCACCAAACCACAACGAACAGAAAGAAATCGACAATGCGAAAGATTCTTGCGACAACTGCGATCGCCGCAGTGGCCTTGATGGCACTCTCAGGTTGCTCCACCCGCACGGACACCGCCGGCGAAGACGGCGCTGCTGCCGGCTTCGCCCAGGATTCGGTCATCGGCGTCGCCCTCCCCTCAAAGACCTCTGAGAACTGGGTCCTCGCCGGCGGGCTCTTCGAAGACGGCCTCAAGGAGGCCGGCTACAAGGGCGACGTGCAATACGCCGGTGCCTCGACCACGGTCAAGGACCAGCAGGACCAGATCTCGGCCATGGTCACCAACGGTGCCAAGGTCATCATCATCGGTGCCGCTGACGGTGGCCAGCTCGCCACCCAGGTGCAGTCGGCCCGCGACGCCGGCGCCATCGTGATCGCCTACGACCGCCTCATCCTGAACACCGAGGCCGTGGACTACTACGTCGCCTACGACAACTTCAATGTCGGCGAACTCCAGGGCCAGGCGCTCCTGGACGGACTGGCCACGAAGAAGCCGGAAGGCCCGTACAACATCGAGCTGTTCTCCGGTTCCTCGGATGACGCCAACTCCGCCGTCTTCTTCGGCGGCGCGATGAGCGTGCTGCAGCCGAAGATCGACGACGGAACCCTCGTTGTCGCCTCCGGCCAGACCGACATCAAGCAGACGGCGACCGCCGGCTGGAAGGCTGAGAACGCTCAGAGCCGCATGGACGCGCTGCTTACCAGCACGTACGGCGACAAGACGCTCGATGGCGTTCTTTCCCCGAACGACACCCTCGCTCGTGCGATCATCACCTCGGTGAAGGCCGCCGGCAAGGACATCCCGGTCGTCACCGGGCAGGACTCCGAGGTCGAGTCGGTCAAGTCGATCATGGCCGGCGAGCAGTACTCCACCATCAACAAGGACACCCGCGTGCTCGTTGACAAGGCCATCGAGATGGTCAACGTTCTCCAGAAGGGCGACACCCCCGAGGTCAACGACACCGAGTCCTACGACAACGGCAAGATCGTCGTCCCGGCCTACCTGCTGCCCCCGGTCATCGTGACCAAGGAAAACGCGTCCGAGGCATACGCGAACGACCCGAACCTCGCCCCGCTGACCGAGTAACAACCCGGCAGTACATCTGCATCACAGCATCACAGCATCTCGACACCAGGGCCGGCTCCTCACGGGGGCCGGCCCTCTCGCGTGTCCGGCTCGCTGCCGCCGCCCGCAGGGTGAGGTGAGACCAAACTCCCCGACATCGTCAGCGCCCGCTTCGACGGGCTCGTCACCTATGCCGCGCTCCGGGAACGCGGCCTCAACTCACACGCCGTCGACGCCCTGATCCGCCGCGGTGAACTCGTGCGCACGCGCCGCGGCATCTACGTTTCGGGGGAGTTGCGGCGTTCCGCCGATCCCGATCAGCGCTACCGCCCGTTTGTGCTTTCGACGGTCGCGGCCGCGGGTCGGCCGCTCGTGCTGTCGCACGCGTCCGCGGCGAGCACGAGCTTTCTCGTGAGCGTCGCCATGATCGACCATGCCCTGCAGCTTCGACCGCTGGGATTGGGCGACCGCGTTCGCGGCGCGCCTCAGGGCGAGCGACACGCCGACAGGGTTTCCACAGGCTCGAGTTCTGCCCCTGCGCTGCCTGTGGATAACTTTGCCGCATTCCGCGTGATTTGGCTCGAATCGCATCCGTGGGGCTGTGCACAACCGGTGGAATGTCGGTGGATAACTACATACTTGTAACTACTGTATGTAGTGGCCATTCCCTTCGAGCATCACTAGATGTAGTATTGAAGTTCAACACACAGCACGCCTTGAACTTCAGATTTCACATGAAAACCGATTTTGAGCACTGATGTTTGAACCGATTTTGAATACTGATCCCTGAACGACGAGAAAGGCCCTCCATGGCAATCACGGTCTACACCAAGCCCTCCTGCGTGCAGTGCACTGCGACTTACCGCGCCCTGGACAACAAGGGCATCGAATACGAAATCCTCGACCTCTCGCTCGACGAGAACGCCCTGGAAGCCGTCAAGGCCCTGGGCTACCTGCAGGCTCCCGTCGTTATCACCGACGAAGATCACTGGTCGGGCTTCCGCCCCGACAAGATCAACGAACTCGCGCAGCGCCTCGCGTAGCACCGCGGCGCCAGGGGGTGGCGTCGCAACAGTCCGTAAAAAAGCGTCGTTTGGCGTGCCGACTTCTCAGCAACAGGAGGTGTTCCATAACCGATATCGTGTATTTCTCCAGCACCTCGGGCAACACGCACCGCTTCATTGAGAAGTTGGGTCGCCCGGCCGCTCGCATCCCGATCTACGCGCGCGATGAGCCGCTCCAGGTCAGCGAACCTTACGTGCTGGTCGTGCCGACGTATGGCGGCGGCGACAGCAAGGGAGCGGTGCCCAAACAGGTCATCACGTTCCTGAACGACGAGCAGAACCGCTCGCTCATCCGCGGCGTCATCGGCGCGGGCAACACGAATTTCGGCACCGGCTACTGCCTCGCCGGGGACATCATCTCCCAGAAGTGCAAGGTGCCCCACATGTTTCGCTTTGAAGTATTTGGAACTCCGGATGATGTGCGCATCGTCCACGACGGATTGGAATCATTTTGGAAGCAACAGCCGTGAAGACCATGGCTCACCCGGCTCCCGGCCTGGCGATGGATTATCACTCCCTCAACGCCATGCTCAACCTGTACGGCCCGAACGGGGAAATCCAGTTCGAGAAGGACCGCGAGGCTGCGCGGGAGTTCTTCCTGCAGCACGTCAACCAGAACACGGTGTTCTTCCACACGTTGCGCGAACGCCTCGACTACCTCGTCGAGAAGGAATACTACGAGCAGGCCGTGCTCGACCAGTACTCGTTCGAGTTCATCACCGACCTCAACAAGCTGGCGTACTCGAAGAAATTCCGCTTCCAGACCTTTCTCGGCGCGTTCAAGTACTACACCTCTTACACGCTGAAGACGTTTGACGGAAAACGGTACCTCGAGCGTTTCGAAGACCGAGTCGTGATGACCGCGCTGGGCCTCGCTCAGGGTGACGAGCAGCTCGCGATCTCCCTCGTTGAGGAGATCATCGCCGGGCGTTTCCAACCGGCCACCCCCACCTTCCTGAACTCCGGGAAGGCGCAGCGCGGGGAGCTCGTCTCCTGCTTCCTGCTCCGTATCGAAGACAACATGGAGTCGATCTCCCGCGGCATCAACTCGTCGCTGCAGCTGTCGAAGCGCGGCGGCGGCGTCGCGTTGCTGCTCAGCAACATCCGTGAGTCCGGTGCACCGATCAAGCAGATCGAGAACCAGTCCAGCGGCATCATCCCGGTGATGAAGCTGCTTGAAGACTCCTTCAGCTACGCCAACCAGCTCGGTGCCCGTCAGGGTGCCGGCGCGGTCTACCTGCACGCGCACCACCCCGACATCATGCGCTTCCTCGACACCAAGCGTGAGAACGCCGACGAGAAGGTGCGCATCAAGACGCTGTCCCTCGGCGTGGTCGTGCCCGACATCACGTTCGAGCTGGCGAAGAAAGACGAGGACATGTACCTGTTTTCGCCCTACGACGTCGAGCGCGTCTACGGGGTGCCGTTCGCCGACATCTCCGTCAGCGAGAAGTACCACGAGATGGTTGACGACCCGCGCATCAAGAAGTCCAAGATGAAAGCCCGCGACTTCTTCCAGACCCTCGCCGAGATCCAGTTCGAGTCCGGCTACCCGTACATCATGTTCGAGGACACCGTCAACGCGGCGAACCCGATCAAGGGTCGCGTCAACATGTCGAACCTCTGCTCGGAGATCCTCCAGGTCAACACCCCGACCACCTACAACGAGGACCTGTCGTACGACCAGATCGGCAAGGACATCTCCTGCAACCTCGGGTCGATGAACATCGCCCTGTCCATGGACTCGCCCGACTTCGGCAAGACCGTCGAGACCGCCATCCGCGGCCTCAGCTCGGTGTCGGAGCAGAGCCACATCTCCTCCGTTCGCTCGATCGAAGACGGCAATGACAAGTCGCACGCCATCGGCCTGGGCCAGATGAACCTGCACGGTTACCTCGCCCGGGAGCGTATCTACTACGGCAGCGAAGAGGGCATCGACTTCACCAACATCTACTTCTACACGGTGCTGTTCCACGCCCTCCGCGCCTCGAACAAGTTGGCCATCGAGCGCGGCAATGCGTTCGTCGGCTTCGAGGAATCCACCTACGCCTCCGGCACGTTCTTCGACAAGTACACCGACCAGATCTGGGAGCCGGCCACCGCGCGCGGCGCCGAGCTGTTCGCGCAGGCCGACGTGCACATTCCCACGCAGGCAGAGTGGGCCGAGCTCAAGGCAGCCGTTGTGGAGCACGGCATCTACAACCAGAACCTGCAGGCCGTGCCGCCGACCGGGTCGATCTCCTACATCAACAACTCGACCGCATCGATCCACCCGATCGCGTCGAAGATCGAGATCCGCAAGGAAGGCAAGCTCGGCCGCGTCTACTACCCGGCGCCGTTCATGACGAACGACAACACCGGGTTCTACCAGGATGCCTACGAGATCGGCTACGAGAAGGTCATCGACACCTACGCCGCTGCCACGCAGCACGTCGACCAGGGCCTGTCGCTGACGCTGTTCTTCAAGGACACCGCCACCACCCGCGACATCAACCGCGCGCAGATCTACGCGTGGAAAAAGGGCATCAAGACCATCTACTACATCCGTCTGCGCCAGATGGCCCTCGAGGGCACCGAGGTCGAGGGTTGTGTTTCCTGCGCTCTCTGAGTGAGTTTGCCCCGAGCTCCCCGAACCCGAGCTCTCCGAACGCTGAATCGCCTATGCACCGCCGACTAAGGAACAACCAATGATTGACAAGCTCAAGCTCGTCTCCCACGTTGACGCGATCAACTGGAACAAGATCGAAGACGAAAAAGACGTCGAGGTCTGGAACCGCCTCACGAACAACTTCTGGCTGCCGGAGAAGGTCCCGCTGTCAAACGACGTGCAGTCCTGGGCCACGCTCACCCCGGCGGAGCAGCAGCTCACCCTGCGCGTGTTTACGGGGCTGACCCTGCTCGACACGATCCAGGGCACTGTGGGTGCCGTGTCGCTGATTCCGGATGCGATCACGCCCCACGAAGAGGCCGTCTACACGAACATCGCGTTCATGGAGTCCGTGCACGCCAAGAGCTACTCCTCGATCTTCTCGACCCTCGCGTCGACGAAGGAGATCGACGAGGCGTTCCGCTGGTCGACGGAGAACGTCAACCTGCAGCGCAAGGCCGAGATCGTGATGAAGTACTACCAGGGCGACGACCCGCTCAAGCGCAAGGTCGCCTCGGTTCTGCTCGAGTCGTTCCTGTTCTACTCGGGCTTTTACCTGCCGATGTACTTCTCGAGCCGCGCCCGCCTCACCAACACGGCCGACCTCATCCGTTTGATCATCCGGGACGAAGCTGTACACGGTTACTACATCGGTTACAAGTTCCAGAAGGGGCTCGAGGCATCGTCGCAGGAGCGCCGCGATGAGATCAAGGATTACACCTTCAATCTCATGTTCGAGCTTTACGAGAACGAGATCCAGTACACGCAGGACCTCTACGACGAGCACGGCCTGACCGAGGACGTCAAGAAATTCCTGCACTACAACGCCAACAAGGCGCTGATGAACCTCGGCTACGAGGCCATGTTCCCGAAGACCGTCACCGACGTGAACCCGGCCATCCTGGCCGCGCTCTCGCCGAACGCCGACGAGAACCACGACTTCTTCTCCGGGTCGGGCTCCTCCTACGTCATCGGCAAGGCCGTCAACACGGAAGACGCCGACTGGGACTTCTAGTCCCGGGTGTGTGACCGCACCACCGACATCGACCGTTCCGGTCGAGATCGCCTGCTTCGCCGGGCGAACTCGACCGGAACGGTCTGTTTCGGTGGCCTACTCGGTGACTCATTCGGAGGCCGCCGCCGGCGCGGGGTCGTCGCCCCGGGACCAGGCGATCGCGACCAGCCGACGCAGAACACCGAGGTCGATGTCGTCGAGCTTCTTCACGTAGACGCACCCCGCCCCCTCCGTGTACGCGCCGAGCCGCGGGAGGAGCGCGGCGCCCTCGGGGAGGTCTTTGAGCCCGTAGATCGACAGTTGCGCCTTGCGCGGAGAGAACCCCGTCTTCGGCCAGTCGCCGCGGGTGCGCGGGTGCGCGGGTTCGCGGGCGACACGTAGCGGCAGCTGCCGTAGCCCACGGTCGATGGACCCCACGGGACAGGGTCGGCGCCCGTCACCTCGCGGAAGAGCGCGTCGAGGGCCTTGCCGTCCGCGCGGCGGCGGGCGGGCGTCGCGGCATCCAGGAAGTCCTCGACGGAGGCATCCGTCGGCTGCGTCTCGATTTCGGCCATGGCGCCATTATGGCGCGGGCACCCCTGCCGGCTCAGTCCCGAACGAATTCGACGGAGATTTTGCCAGAAACGATCCAAAATATTGTGAAACCTCACATTTTTCCGAAAATCTCCGTCGAATTGGTTCCACACCGGGGGTAGGTATCAGTGGCGTCTGCACCCGGGCAGACGGATGGCCGGAAGCGGTGCGCTTCCGGGCATCCGTTTAATGCGGCTGCTAGTTTCCGGCGTGAATGTCCGCGTCGGCACCGGCCCCCGCGTCGGCACCGGCACCGGCGTCAGCCTCGGCAGCCACGTGTGCCTGGACCCGCTCGGCGATCTTCTGGACCACGCTGCCGTAGTCGCCGCTGAGGGCGGATTCTTCGAGCTTCTGCGCTGCGGCCTCCTGCTCGGCGGCGGGCGCGTTCTTCAGCTCGGCCAGGTCGGCCTGCAGGTCGGCCGGCAGGTTGTCGAGGAGCGCGGGGTTGTCCGCCAGCTTGAGGGCCAGTTCCGTCACCGAGGATCCGGCGTCCGCGGTCGGGTCGGTGTCCGCGGTGCCCGGCGCGGTGCCGAGGTCACTGCCCAGGGCGGCCTCCACGGCGGCGGTCAACGGGTGCTCCGGGTTGTCCCGCACGGCCTCGGCGATCTTCGTGATCTCCTCGCCGTAGCCGCCGGCCAGCGCGGTGGTGCGCACGGTGTCGACGGCGGCGGCCCGGTCGGTCGCCCCGGAGGCGTCCATGAGCGCGGTCAGGTCATCCTGCAGGTTCGCCGGCAGGGTGTCGAACAGCTCGGCGTGCTCGGAGAGGGTGGTGGCCACCTTCTGGGCCTTCACATTGCCGCTCTGCCCGTGGGAAAGGTCTGCGCGAAGTTCGGCCGAAAGCGACGCCAGGAATTCGCCGTTCGCCGTGGCGCCGGCATCCCCGCGCGTGCCGGCACTCGAGCTGAAACTCGTTGTGGGCTCGGCGCTCTGAGGGGCGGCGGTGGCGCCCTGCGCGCCGACGCCGAGAAGGGCTCCGGCGGTCAGCACGGAGGCGGCGCCGAGGGCGACGCGCTTGGTGCGGGAGGTGTCGGCTGCCGGGGAGATCGAGTGCTTGTTCAAAGTGGATCCTTTCGATTGCGGCGGCCGGTCGGCGAAAAACCGATCGACCGTTCGTAGTCATCGGAGGAGTTTAGGTACCGGGAGTGGGGGGCCGGTCCGTGCGGGCTGGGAATCGGGTTGGCTGCCCAGCCGTTCCGGGCGGGTGTGTCACCGGGCCCCGTCACCGTCCGGTGCGCGCACATTCGGGCCAGGGATACCGCCTGATCAGGGATTGAGAGTGCCAGGTCACGGGTGTTCGCCCGGCCGGACGACCGGACCCGGCGGAGCCCCGGGACCTCGGGGCGATTACGCTCTGCGCGGAGAAACCGGCGGAGAAACCAGCGCGGAAACGCGAACCGTCGGGACCGCTCAGGGCGTCGGCAACAGCCCGTGCTTGCGGCAGGGCTGGCCGCCGACGAGGTTCAGGCACGAGTTGAACGCCGTGGGATAGCCCACGGCCTCCGACGCCCCGAACCACTGGTTGTAGAACCGCCAGAAGTTCAGGTTGCCGTGCGTCGAGCATCCGTCACCGTCGGTGCCCGGGCGTGCCAGCGCGGCGGAATTGGGCTGGTACGGCGTGTAGTTGTAGAGGTTCGCGGTGGCCTGGTTCTCGATGGTGAGGGAGGACGCCCCGCAACTCGCATCCGGATTGAAACCCACGCGCACGGTTCCGATCTTGTAGGCGCGCTCGGGCTCCTGGGTGTATTGCCGGAACTGCCAGGCGGCACGGTAGACCTGGTTGAAGAAGCCGAAGTACGCTGTGTCGCAGTCGGCCGTGTCGGGGCAGCCGTAGCCGGTGGCGCGCAGATAACCGGATGCGCTCGGCCGGGTAAGCAGGGACTGCTCCTTCTGCAGCAGCACGAGCAGCACCTTCGGGCTGATGGAGCAGGCCGCGGACACCTTCGCGATGATGCGGGCGGCCGACTCGTTGCGGCCCCCGGGGTAGGCGGTGCAGTGCCCCTCGCCGTGGGCCGGCTGGGAGATCGTGTTCTCCTCGTAGTCGGCCAGGCACGGTGAGCCGTCACGGGGGATGCAGGAGCGCTCCCCCAGGAACGACTGGATCTCGCCCTCGTCCAGGGAGTCGGCGTTGTAGAAGTTGTAGTCGCTGATGATCGCACCGGGGGCGAAACCGGTAGGCGCGGCTGCTTCGTCGGTGGTGTGCACCGACGCGGCCAGCGCCAGGCCAGCGCCAAGCACGGCCAGAGTGACGACCACCGCCAGTGCGGTCTGTCGTCGACGCGGCGTGCCCAGGTACGTCATAGGGGAGACCTTACCGGGGCGCTGCGGGAAGGGGCTGGGAGCAGGCGGCCGACACGCAGCAGCGCGCGCGTCGCGACCCGGGCCCCCGGAGTAGCTTGGGGTCATGCCTGACACACAGCCAGAACAGACTCCCGTTTCCAGCGACAGCATCGTCGTCGGACACGACGGATCGGGTCACGCCGATCACGCCGTGACCGTGGCGCTCGACCTCGCCGAGCAGCTGCACGCACCGGTCGTGCTGGTGCGCGCGTGGTCCATCGACACGGCGCCGCGCCCGGCCAACTGGGAATTCGGCTATGTCGCGTCGATCGAGGACTATGCCGACGCGGTGCGCATTGAGCTCGGCGAGGCCGTGATGGCCGAGGTGGCCAAGCACCCCGACGTGAAGGTCACCTACCGGGCTGTCTACGCCAGTCCGTTGAATTCCCTGATCGACGTGTCCCGAGGCGCACGGATGCTCGTGGTCGGCTCCCGCGGCCGCGGCGGCCTCAGCGGCATGCTGCTGGGTTCCGTGAGCGAACAGTGCGTGCGGCACGCCAAGTGCCCGGTGCTGGTCGTGCGCCCGAACACCTGAGCCGACCGCCGGCGGCGGTCGGCTCCAGTCAGCTCTGGTCGGCGTCGATCCGGTTGCCGACCGCGAACCAGGCGACCGCCCCGAAGACCGGCGCGCAGACGACGGCCAGCACCCAGCTCGCCCGCGCCGCCTGCCGCAGGTGGATGGCCCGGCTGATCTGTGTCAGGGCGGCGGCGATCAGCGCCGCGCTGCCCAGAACGGCGAGGCCGCCGAGTCCGAGTGCTGCCGTCTGCACCATGCCTGCACTATCGATCATTACGACCTCCCCTGTTGAACCCCCCTGAGACGCCCGTTTTCCCCAATCACAGCGTCCCGTGCCTAAACCATACCAAACGGTATCTTCTGTGGGGTCGATTGAGGTCGATTGAGGCAGATTGGTGCCGATTGAGGCAGAGACGATACAACGGATGCGCGGGGCCGTGTGCGACCCCGGTTCGGGCAGTCGCTACGCTGGAAACCGGAATAACCGAGGAGTGGAATGGCGCAGCAACAACGGGCGATCGGAACGCGGGCCGCGATCATCCGAGGTGCGGCGGTCGCCTTCCGGGAGCACGGGTACGGCAGCACGACCCTGGCCGGACTGGAAGTCGCCGCCGGAGTGAGCAAGGGCGCACTCTATTTTCATTTCGCGTCCAAGGAGGCGCTCGCGCTCGCCGTGATCGAGGCGCAGCACGAGGCCTCGATCGGCTTGGGCCAGAGGCTGCTGGACGGCACGACGCCCGGGTTGCAAGCCCTCATCCTGATGACTTTTGAGCTGGCGGCGCAGGTGCGGGACGAGCCGGTGGTGAGTGCCGGCATCCGTCTCACCATGGAGGCCTCCAATTTCTCGGTGCCGGTGGTCGGTCCGTTCCATGACTGGATCGATGTCTGCGGGAAGGTGCTGCGACGCGCGATCGATGAAGGAGACGTTTCGGCCGATCTGAATGTAGAGGCCGCCGCGCACTTCATCAGCCCCGCCTTCACGGGCGTGCAGACCGTCTCCCAGGTGCTCACCGGGCGGGCGGACCTCTTCCAGCGGGTGGAGGAGATGTGGGCGCTGGTGCTGCCGGGCCTGCTCCCGGCCGGGCTTCCGGACGAGCGGCGGGCGAATCTGACCGCCCTGCCGGCCCAGGTACGGGCGAGCTGCGCCGCGGGCCCGGGCGCTGCGGGCGGGGTAGTGGATCGGGCCTAGGACCCAGCCGAAGCGGTCGACCCTCCGGCGGACGCGCGTGCCCGGCGGGAGCGCCACCACGCCCAGACCGTAGTCAGGATGCGCTTGAGGGCCACCGCGATGCGGTGCGCGGTGGGGAATTCCGTGCCCAGGATCGCGATTCCGAGGAAGACGACCAGCCAGCCGGGCCCCGGCAGGGGCACCAGGAGGAGCCCGATGACGGCCACCGTGGAGCCGAGCACGCCGACCACAGTGCGGTAGAGCCAGCGCAGCCGCGGATGCTGGTCCACCCAGGCGCGGCTCCGGCGCAGGAAGCGCCGGATCGGGTGCGCGGAAGTGCGTTCGCTGGCGATATCGCGCTGCAGGATGACGGTCATTCGCTCAGGTTAAGCGGGGTCGCTGGGAACCTGCTGCGCGGGCATCCGTCGCCGCTGTCGCCCCCATCGCCGCGGCGTGGCACGGGCCTCGGGGGTACTGTGTGTGGCATCTGGAGCAACATCCGGGTAACCACATCCGGGTGACTGCATTCGGGTAACCACATCCGGGTGACCACATTCGGGTGACCACATTCGGGTGACTACATTCGGGCAACACGGAGGAGACGAATCATGGCCGCACTTGCAAAACGCGAGCGTTTCGAAATGCCGGAGCCGGTGCGGCGCTTTTTCGACGGCGACTGGGACACTCCGGCCCTGCGGGTGGAGGAATTCCGCGACGGCGGCAGCCTGGTTGTGAGGGCGGAATTGCCCGGAATCGACCCGGAAAAGGATGTCGATGTGTCGGTCAGCGACGGCGTGCTGCACATCCAGGCCGAGCGGCAGGAAAAGACCGAGCACAAGGACAAGGACGGTTACCGGACCGAGTTCCGGTACGGCTCATTCACGCGCGACATTGCGCTGCCCCGCGGAGCCAAGGAAGAGGATGTGACGGCGTCCTACCGGGACGGCGTGCTCGAGGTGCGCGTGCCGGTGCCCGAGGGTGCCGAGGAGCCGAAGAAGGTGCCGATCGCGCGAAGCTGAGCCGGTCGGGCGCCCGCGCGCTCGGCGAGAGTCGCCGATTGTGCCGAGAGTCCCCGTTGCACGGGCGATTCTCGGCACACGAGGCGACTCTCGACGATGCGGGGACCCTCCAGCCCCGAATGGGGGACGCAAAGCGCCACTTCTCTTGACTCGCGTCGCCTTAACCGGTTTAGTTAGCTGTACCAAACCGGTTCAGGCTGAACCAGGAGAGAAGAAATGACGTACAACGCTGTTCGCTCACAGTCCCCCCGCCCGCGATCTCTGAAAGCCGTGGCCCTCACCGCCGCGGTCTCGCTGCTCCTGCTCGGAGCCGGCACCGCCGCGGCCGCCGCGGCATCGCCATCCGGTGCAGCCGGCGCATCCGGTGCACCGGCCGGAGTCGCCGCCACCCGGCCCGCCGCCGCGGCGTCCGCGCCGCTGACCAACCTGTCCCACCTCACGTTCCTGCTCGACACCGTGCCGCTGGCCACGGTGGAGGGGCACACCACCTACGAAATCGACGCGGAGCCCACCGCCCAGGCGCCGTGGACCTACGCCGATAAGCAGGCCGACGGCAGTTACGGCCGGGTCGGCGGCGGGTCGCTCGACCCCTCGACCGGGCACTGGAGCCAGGGCGCGTACAACGCCGACGACATCGCCCGCACCGCGGTCGTCTACCTGCGCCACTGGCAGCAGACCGGTGATGAGACCAGTCGCGAGCACGCCGTGCAGACGCTGCGCTCCCTCACCTACCTGCAGACCACGACCGGTCCGAACGCCGGAAACGTCGTGCTCTGGCAGCAGCCCGACGGCACCCTCACCCCCAGCGCCACCCCGGTGGAACTGCCCGACCCGAGCGACTCGGCCGAGTCCTACTGGGTGGCCCGCACCGTGTGGGCCCTCGGCGAGGGCTACGCCGCGTTCCAGGCTGCCGACCCCGACTTCGCCGCGTTCCTGCAGGACCGCCTGCACCTCTCGCTCGACTCCCTCGAGCGTCAGTCGCTCGCAAAATACGGCACCTTCGACGTGGCCGACGGCGTGAACGTGCCGGCCTGGCTCATCGCGGGCGGGGCGGATGCCTCCGCCGAGGCCGCGCTCGGCCTCGCCGCCTACGTCACGGCCGTCCCGGACGACGACACCGCGCGCACCGCGCTGACCCGGCTCGCCGAGGGTGTCGCCGGGATGTCCTCCGGCTCCGCCACCGAGTGGCCGTTCGGCGCGATCATGCCGTGGAACAAGTCGCAGACCCTCTGGCACGCCTGGGGCGGACTGGCCCCGGCTGCCGTCGCCACCGCGTCCACGGTGCTCGGACGCTCTGACCTGCTCGGCGCCGCCGTCAAGGACGCCGCCCAGTTCACCCCGCAGCTGCTGGCCGCCGGCGGACCGGACAACGCCTGGAGCCCCACCCCCGGTGAGGCCCAGATCGCCTACGGCGTCGACTCCCGCGTGCAGGGGCTCGTCGCCACCGCCGCGGCCGCGAGCGCCCCGGGGCTGCTCGACCTCGCCGCAGTGACCGCCGCCTGGTTCTTCGGCGCCAACCCGAACGGCGCTCCGGCCTACAACCCGGCAACCGGCACCGCGATCGACGGCATCGAAACCGACGGCCGGATCAACCCCAACTCCGGCGCGGAATCCACCATCCATGCCCTGATGACCATGCTCACCCTGGACGCGAATCCGTCGCTGAAGGTCAAGGCCCTCGGCATCGACGAAACCGTCTCCACCGTCGGGCTCAGTGTCGTCGAGGCCGAGTCCGGCACCATCACGGGCGGCGGGTCAGTGGTCACGCCGCCGTCGTCCTGGACCGGCGAGGCCAACCTCTCCGGCGGCGCCTACGTGGCGCTGGGCGCGGGCGACTCGCTGAGCATCCCGGTTCCCGCTGCCGACCAGGCTCGCAATGTCTTCCCGATCGTGAATCAGGCCGAGGCGGACTCCGGGGCCACAACCTGGGCGTCGGCGACGTCGACGCTGGGCAGCACGAGCAACGGCGGCGCGGGTGCTCAGGGCATCACGGATGCCCCCGGACGCCTGTTCCCGCTCACGCTCGAGCTGGCTCTGCCGGGGGCGGACACCGCGGTCGTCGGCATGGCCGACGGGGCGGCATCCGTTGACGCGCTGCTGATCCAGCCGCTGATCTCGACGATCACGGTGACCGGGTCGGCGGGGGAGTCCACGGTGTACGTCAGCGCGGCGACCGAGACCAGCGTGCGCACGGTCGGCGTGCCACGTGGCTACCGGCTGGCGCAGGAGGCGTTCGATGCGACCGGCCAGTTCGTCGCATCCGTCGACAAGAAGGCGCCGAAGAAGGGAACCGTGACGGTCGCCGCCGGCGGGTTCACGGTGGCGAAGCTGGTGCGCAAGTAGGGGCCGGCGCCCTCGGGCTTGCCTGCGCGTACCCGTGCCCGCGCGACGAGAGTCGCCGTTGATGCCGAGAGTCCCCGTTGCAGGGGCGACTGTCGGCAGAAACGGCGACTCTCGGCGGTGGCGGTGGCGGTGGCGGTGGCGGTGGCGGTGGTGGGGGGGCAGGGGCAGGTGGCAGGGGCAGGGGCTAGGGGAGCGGCAGTGGCTCGGGGTCGACACCGAGGGTCGTGAGCATGGCCTCGACCTGATGCCGGACCTGGTCCCGGATGCGACGCACCTCTGGGGTCGGCTGACCGGCCGGGTCGGCCAGCTCCCAGTCCTGGTAGAGCTTGCCCGGATAGACCGGGCAGGCGTCGCCGCAGCCCATGGTGACGACGACGTCGGCGGCCTGCACGACGTCATCCGTCAGCGGTTTCGGGAACTCCTCGTCCAGGTTGAGGCCGAGTTCGGTCATCACCGCCATCACCGTGGGGTTCAGTTCCTTGGCCGGCGCTGAACCGGCCGAACGCACGTGCACCCGACCGCCAGACAGGGCCTGGGTCAGCACCGCCGCCATCTGGGACCGCCCCGCGTTCTGCTCGCAGACGAACAGGACCTCGGGGACGTCCTTCGCGATCGCGCCCTTTGCCTGGGCCAGAGCGGTCAGGCGGTCGGTGGCGTAGCGCCCCGTGTTGGTCACGAGGAATGCCGTGACCGTCGACGTGCGCAGGAGCGACGTGTACGACTCGAGCACGTACCGTTCGATCGTCTCGGCGCCGAACACGCCCGAGAACCGGTCGGTGAGATGCGCGGCCAGCCGTCGCAACGACTCCTCGGGGAAGGCCAGTCCGGGCAGTGACCGACGCGCGCTCAGATCGCTCATGGCGGGTCGGACCTAGACCTGGGCGGGGAGGATTTCGGCGAGCAGGCCCTGGATGCGGGCCTTGATCTCGTCGCGGATCGGACGCACGGACTCGATGCCCTGGCCGGCCGGGTCGGCGAGTTCCCAGTCCTCGTAGCGCTTGCCGGGGAAGATCGGGCAGGTGTCGCCGCAGCCCATGGTGATGACGACGTCCGACTCCTTCACGGCCTCGGTGGTGAGGACCTTCGGCACATTGTTGGCGATGTCGATGCCTTCCTCGGCCATGGCCTCGATCGCGACGGGGTTGATCTGGTCCTTGGGCGCGGAGCCGGCAGAGAGCACCTCGACACGGCCCTCGGACAGGGCCGTCATGTAGCCGGCGGCCATCTGAGAGCGGCCCGCGTTGTGCACACAGACGAAGAGAACGGTGGGCTTAGCGGTCATGATCGGTGGTTCCTTCTTGATTTTCGGGGGGTGGACGGCGGGGCGGTGTACAGAGATCAGACCCGGTCGGGAAGCGGGTCGGCGGTGACGTCGGTGACGTCGGTGACGTCGGTGTCGGCGGTGACGTCGGTGTCGGCGGTGACGTCGGTGTCGGCGGTGACGTCGGTGTCGGCTGCGGCGGTTGCCTGCGCCGCGGCCCCTGAGAACAGCCGCGGCCGCAGCCACAGCGCCACATAGACGAGGGCGACGAGCGCCGGCACCTCGATCAAGGGGCCCACGATGCCCGCCAGGGCCTGGCCGCTGGTGGCGCCGAAGGTGCCGATGG
Organism: Cryobacterium sp. Hz7; assembly: GCF_004402815.1. Taxonomy (NCBI): domain Bacteria; kingdom Bacillati; phylum Actinomycetota; class Actinomycetes; order Micrococcales; family Microbacteriaceae; genus Cryobacterium; species Cryobacterium sp. Hz7. The sequence goes on along the minus strand of NZ_SOFB01000015.1, from coordinate 17,954 downwards.
CCACCGCGATCGCCAGCTCGAAGTTGTTGCCCGCGGCGGTGAACGCCAGGGTCGTGGTGCGCTCGTAGGAGAGCCCGGTGAGCTTGCCGGTGGCGAATCCGGCGGCGAACATGACAGCGAAGTAGACCAGCAGCGGCAGGGCGATCAGGGCCACGTCGAACGGGCGGTCGATCACCTGGCGGCCCTGCAGGGCGAAGAGCAGCGCGATCGTGAACAGCAGCCCGTAGAGGGCGAACGGGCTGATTTTCGGCAGGAACCGGCTCTCGTACCAGTCGCGGCTGCGGGTGGCCTCGCCGACCCGGCGGGACAGGTAGCCGGCCAGCAGGGGAATGCCGAGGAAGACGAGCACGCTGACGGTGATCGCCCAGATCGAGAACTCCGCGCTCGTGGTAGACAGGCCGAGCCAGGCGGGGAGCACCTGGAGGTAGAACCAGCCCAGCGCGGCGAACGCGATGACCTGGAAGACGGAGTTGAGGGCCACCAGGAAGGCGGCGGCCTCGCGGTCGCCGCAGGCCAGATCGTTCCAGATCAGCACCATGGCGATGCAGCGGGCAAGGCCCACGATAATCAGGCCGGTGCGGTATTCGGGCAGGTCCGGCAGGAAGATCCAGGCAAGGGCGAACATCAGGGCGGGCCCCAGCAGCCAGTTCAGCACCAGCGAGGAGACCAGGAGGCGGCGGTCGCGGGCGACTGCGCGGGCATCCGTGTAGCGAACCTTGGCCAGCACCGGGTACATCATCACGAGCAGCCCGATCGCGATGGGCACGCTGACCGAGCCGATCGTGAACGCAGCGAGCAGGTCGCCGACGCCGGGTGCGACGACCGCCAATAGCAGGCCCAGGGCCATTGCCGCGAGGATCCAGACCGGCAGGAGACGGTCGACGGCCCCGAGCCGCGCCGGGGCGATGGCGTTTTGCGCGGCAGCCGGCTGCACGGTGGGCGGGGCGGTGGGGCGGGAGGTGGTCGATTCGGGGAAGGGCATGTGGCTCCGTGAGCAGGTAAGACAAAAATCGGCGGGTGGGACATAAAATCAGAGGTGTCGATAGGGAGTCTTCCCCAATGCATCGATGGATGTCAATTTATGGGAGATACTGTTCAGATGTCGTTCACCGAGACCCGTGCCGTGCCTGAGGCGTCGACCGCTGCGGTCGCCGTGGATCTCGTGACGGATGGCGCGGTTGCTTCGGATGTCGCAGATGGCACGACGGATGCCGCTGGCGCGGCCGCTGCCTGCTGCGCCCCTGCCGCGCGCGAAGCGATCGGCGCCGATGAGGCGGAGCGGCTCGCCCGGTTGCTGAAGGCCGTGGCCGACCCGGCCCGATTGCGTCTGGTCTCGCTGGTGGCCGCGCACGACGATATGGAGGCCTGCGTCTGCGACCTCACCGAACCCCTCGGGCTCAGTCAGCCCACCGTGTCACACCACCTCAAAGTGCTGGTGGATGCCGGTATCCTGACCCGCGACAAGCGTGGCACCTGGGCGTACTACCGGCTCGTGCCGGGCGCGCTCGGCACGCTGGCGGATCGGGTGCTCGGGCTCTGAATTTGCGGCTCTGCGGGTGCGGCTGTGCGTTTGCGGAGCAGAGTTTGCGGCTCCGAGGTTGCTGTGCTGAGTTTGCGGTGCTGCGCGTGCGGGCTAAGCTAAATGGTTGAGCTTTCGGGCGATCGCGCGTGGCGTCGATCCTGGGCTGCCGGCCGGAACATCCGTGACCGAACTGCGCAAGCCCATTGCTTTATCAGGATACCGAGATATCCTCAGCACTTGTGCGCGAAGCCCCACGCCGTGCGGCGCACTTGGACACTTCCTCTGAGGGAGCGTCGTTCCCCGTGGGATTGCTCTGCGCTGTGAGCGCATTCTCCGTCTGAGTGAGGTTCCGGCCCCCTCACCCGAACCGCGTAACCGCGCCGACGAGAGTTCTCACCATGCCCATTTTTCTCCTGTTCCCTGCCCGCCGCGTTTCGGCGGAAGGTGCCTATGCAGACGCCTAGGCTCAACAGGTTGCCCAGGCTCACCAGATTCACCCTGATCCCGCGTCAGGCCGCCGCCGGCGCATTCGCGATGCTTTTCGCCGGACTGCTCACGGTGGTCCTCGGCATTCCCGCACAGGCCTCGGAACTCGATGTCTACGGCTGGCTGCCGCCGGCCGCCGTGGAAGAATCGGTGCGGGCCTCCGCGGATGGCTCAGCGCATGCCGCCGAGTCCGATCCCGCCGCGCGTGCTGCCGCCGCCCCTGATGCCTCCGCCGCCGAAGCGTCGCTACAGAGCCTGATGCCGAGTGCGGCGGCCACCGCCACCGTGCAGCGCGACGGTTTCACGGTCACTGATGCGCCGAAGCCCGAACCCATGCCTACCGCCCCTGCTGCGGTTCCTAGTGCTAACGATGCGGCTGCTCCGGCCGCCGCTGGTGCAGCCGTGCAGTGGCCCTTCCCGGGCTCGGTTCGCCTCTCCGATCCCTATGGCCCGCGCGATGCACCCTGCGGGGACTGCTCGACGTTCCATAAGGGGCTCGATATGCTTCCCGGCGAGGGTGCACCTGCCCAGGCGGTTGCGGACGGCGTCGTGCGTGAAGTCTCCGCCACGGACAACGGCGGCTTCGGCGTCTACGCGATCGTCGACCACACCGTCGATGGACAGCTTGTCAGCAGCGTCTATGCGCACTTCCAGGCCGGCTCGCTGCAGGTCTCCGCGGGACAGTCCGTGGGCGTGGGCACGCACCTGGGCAACGTGGGCAGCACCGGTGAGAGCACCGGCCCGCACCTGCATTTCGAGATCCTGATCGACGGGATCACCCCGACGGATCCGTACGCCTGGCTGTCGCAGCGCGCCGGCCCGATGTAGTCGCGAGGGGCGCGCAAGTTCCTCGGGGTGCGCCGTTTGCGCGGTTTGCGCGGTCTGCGCGGGGGTCGCTGCGTGCCGGCTGGAGCCCGTGCGGGGGTGGAAGGCCCGGCTCAGGCCAGCAAGTGCCCGGCTCAAGCCGCCTCTCCGGTTCAGTTCTGCGGCATTGTCCTGCTTGGCCCGCAGCATCCGCCCCGAACGCATTCGACGGAGATTTTGCCGATTCACCCCCGAATCGTCGAAACCGGCCTACGGGCAGCAAAATCTCCGTCGAATTGGTTCCCACCCGGGCTCCTGGGTGCCGAAGTGGGTGGCGGTAGCGGTAGCGGTGGCGGTGGCGGTGGCGGTGGGTTGCGGGCTCGTGCGGCAGCGGCTCAGGCCGGCGTTGCCGGGAGGTCGAAGTAGAGATGGGCGTGAGCGCGGCATCCGTCGTTGAAGGCGGCACCGCACGCAGGGCACGCGGTGGTTGCCCGGTAGTCGGCGATCGAGAGTGTGCCGCGGCAGACTCCGCAGAGGATGGCGTGCTCGGCCCAGAGGTCGGCCGGCCAGAGCCGGGCGGCATGGGTTTCACCGGCGGAGTGGCACTGGTAGCACGGGTAGAAGCGCCCGCAGCAGAAGAATCTGATCGCCACGACGTCGAGCGCGGAACGGTAGTGCACGCAGCGGGTCTGGGCGTCGACGGTCTGTCCGTGGATCTGCATGGTGGTCCTTCGTGCGAGAGACGATCGCGACTGCACGTGGGGGCGGGGCGGCGCCGGGGGTGAGGCCGGGGCGTCGGGAGTGAGGCCGGGGCGCCTCGCGGTGCCCCGAACCCCAGGCGCTACCCGGCGGTGGCCTGCGCTGTTACGAAGGCCTCGAAGGCGGCCGGGTCGTCGAGGGCGCCGGGGTAGGAGACGCCGTTGACGAGCACGGTGGGCGTGCCCTTGACCTGCTCGATGTCGGCGTTGGGAAGAGGGCCGTCGAGGGCGCGTTTAGTGGCGGTGCCGACCCAGGCGGCGAAGGTGTTCTCCGTGATGCAGGTGGCGACCTTCTCGTCGGTGACGCCCGCACTCGTGGCCAGGCTGACCAGGTCTTCGTCGGTCAGGCCCTCGGTGTTCTCCGCGGGCTGGTTCGCGAACAGGGCCGCGTTCAGGGCGAGCACGTTCTCGGGCTCATAGTTGGCGACGCACGCGACGGCGGCCGCGGCCCGGGTCGGGTACTTGCTACCGGCCGAAACCGGATCGAGGATTGAGATCGGGTGCAGCTCGAGCGTGGCGGTGCCCGCGGCGACCCAGCCGGCGATCTGCTCGCCGTTCGTGGTTTCGAACTGGCCGCAGAAGGGGCAGAGATAGTCCGCGTAGACCACGATGTTGGCGGTGTCGCCGAGGGTTGTCGGGTCGGTTGCGATGGGGTTCTCGTCGGCGGCCACGGAGACGGTCTCAACCGGGACGATGTTGGTGCCGTCGCCGCCGAGCAGCACGCCGTCGCTGGCCATGTTGAGCGGGCCCGGCGCCGCAGGTCCCTGGCTGCCGACCACGACGAGGGCCACGACCACGGCAGCCGCGATCAGGCCGGCGCCGATGCCGCCGCGCAGAAGCCAGCGGTTGCGCTTCTCCTTTTTCTGCTGCTCCTCGCGGAGCTGGCGGGCGCTTTCACGCGCCATCTCGCGGCGATCCTTCTTGGGGGGGACAGGTTTGCCGTAGACATTACTCATGAACTAATGCACCGTTTCGTTGCGACTGGCAGGTAGCTCCAAGGTTAGAGGGTCCGTCTCCGGGGGAGGTGCAGCGGGGCTGTGAGGGGGCTGTGAGCGCCGTGCGGAGAACCGAGTCGTCGCCCGCGCGGTCGATCAGCGGTGGTTGGGGCTAATTCAGGAGAAAACGGATGCCGGCGGCTGGGCGCCGCGGGAATCGGGGGCCCGGATCGCGGCACCCGTCGATTCTCCTGAGTTAGCCACACCGCTGCGCCCGGTTCCCGTGGCCGGCCACCCCGAGTACGCGGGTGACCTGGCTGACACGCCGATCCCCGTTTTCCTGGGCGGCCCGGCTGTGCGTACGATCGAGGTCGCGAACCCGCTGGACGGTCCGGCCGAGACCGTCACGGTCCCCGACCGGTCGAGTCCGGCGGCCGGGCGGAGCCCCTCACGGTGCACAACGGTTCGCCGACACCGTTCCGAGCTCGGCGGCCGGGCGCCGGCACCGCGGCATCCGTTTTCGGAACGGCGACACTCACCCTGATGACCAGTGGAAATGCTGACTACCGCGACCCCGGACTCGTTTTCCCCGAGGGGTTCCTTTTCGGTTTGCCACCGCGAGCAGCCAGATCGAGGGTGCCTTCAACGAGGACGGCCGCGGCCCGTCGATCTGGGACACCCTCAGCCGCACCCCCGGCAAGGATCTGAACGGCGACACCGGCGACGTAGCCTCCGACCACTGCCACTGCCACTGCCACTGCCACTGCCACCGCCTCGACGAAGACCTCGATCTGATGGTGTCGCTCGGTCTGCACGCCTACCGGTCCTCGATTGCGTGGTCCCGCATCCAGCCGATCTGCCGCGGTCCGGCGAACGAGAAGGGGCTGGCGTTCTCTGGGCGTCTCGTCGACGGGCTGCTGGCCCGGGGCATCCGCCCGATCGCGACTCTGTACCACCGGGACCTGCCGCAGGCGCTCAAAGACGAGGGCCCGGAGTAGGTCCCAGCTTCCGGCAGTGGACCGGTGCACGATCGGGCGGATTCCTGCAACTTCCGCGGCGTTCTGTGAATGGGGGAATAGGCGCCGGTGTGGTTGCCTTGACAGTGAGGGCGGTTCCGTGTTCCGCTGCTGGTGCTGACGCCCGTGATGCGGTGCCGCTAACGAAATCAGACCAGCACGCAGAGCCCCATCGATACCGAGGATCAATACTTTCGTGAGCACCGCCGCCATCACCGTCATCACCGCCGCCGACCTGAGGTCGGCCGCGAAGCATCCCGGCGACGCTCTCTCCCGCGGCCAGCGCCTGGTCTACATCCTCGTGCTCGGCGCCCTCACGGCGCTCGGCCCGTTCACGATCGACCTGTACCTGCCGGCCTTCCCGACCCTGGAGCGTGAGTTCGGCGTATCGGCGGCCGCCATCCAGCTGACCCTCACCGGCACCATGATCGGGTTCGGGTTCGGCCAGCTTGTGGTCGGCCCGTGGAGTGACAAGGTCGGGCGCCGACTGCCGCTGATGCTCGCGACCGGCTTCCACATTCTGGCGAGTGTCGGCGCCGCCCTCTCCCAGGACATCGTCTGGCTCGGGGTCTTCCGTCTGCTGCAGGGCTTCGGCGCCGCGGCCGGCGCGGTCGTCGCCCTGGCGATGGTGCGCGACCTGTTCGGCGGCAAGCCGCTCGTGAAGATGCTTTCCCGCCTCGCGCTGATCAGCGGCCTGGCCCCCGTGCTGGCCCCGGTCATCGGCTCGCAGCTGCTGCTGGTGATGAGCTGGCGCGGCATCTTCTGGGTGCTCGCCGCCTACGGTGCGGTCGTGATCCTGGCCGTCGCGTTCTGGATCGTCGAGACGCTGCCGGATGCCGAGCGCCACACCAAGGGGCACAGTTCCCTCGGTCAGCGCTACCGTGCGGTGCTCAGCGACCGGATCTTCGTCGGCGTCGCGATCATCGGGGCGATGACCTTTACAGGTTTGTTCTCCTACCTCTCGGCGTCGTCGTTCCTGTTCCAGCAGGTCTACGATTTCAGCCCGCAGCAGTACGGCGTGCTCTTCGCCGTCAACTCGCTCGGCATCGTGATGGGTGTGCAGCTCAGCTCCCGACTCATGCACCGCTTCAACATCGGCCCGCAGTGGATCATCTCGGTGTCCACCGTGGTGCTCCTGATCACGGCCGCGGCCATCGTGCTGCTCGACCTCGCCGGCGCGGGACTCTGGGGCACCCTGGTGCCGCTGTGGTTCTTCATCGCGGCTTGCGGTTTCACCCTCCCCAGCGTGCAGGTCATCGCCCTGAACGCGCACGCGCATGAGGCCGGAACCGCCGCGTCGCTGCTCGGCGCCGCGAACTTCGGCGTCGCCGGACTGATCTCCCCGATCGTCGGCGTGCTCGGCGTCGGGACAGCGGTTCCGATGGGCGCCGTGATGGGCGTCACCGCCATCGTGTCGATCTTCGCCCTGTGGCTCATCGTGCGCCCCCGGTCGGTGCCCGCGCTGGAGCACTGAGGCCAGATGGGCGCCGGGTAACGGCATCCTTCAGCCTCCGGTCAGTGGTCACTGGTCAGTCGTCAGCGGTCAGTCGTCAGTTGCCGCCGGTGGCTAACTCAGGAGATTTCCGATGGTGTGGCCGAGGTGGCGACGGATGCCGCGTGATTCCGGCATCCGTCGCCACCGGCTTCGCAGATCTCCTGAGTAAGCCCCCGGAGATGCGCGGCAAATGGCCAGGGCGGGAAGCCGCACGCCCGCACCGATCTAGCATGGACAGATGATGAGCGAGCGCGCCCCCGAGACCGCAGCCACCTCCGCCACCCGACGCATCGCCCGCCGGTGGCCTCTGGTCAGCGGGTCCGCAGCGCTGTTGCTGGCCGTGGGGCTCGGCGCCCTGATCGTGCTGCGCGGCAACGGCCGCCCGCTGGAGATCGACGCCGAGTGGATGGATGAGATCCTCGAGCACCGGGCGCCCGTCTGGGAGTATCTCTCGCTCACGATGAACTACCTCGGTGCCGGAATCGCCGGCGTGATCGTGATCCCGGTGCTGATTCTGGTGGCGCTGCTGCTGCTCAAACGGCCGTGGGCGGCCGGCTACTTTGTGGTTGCCACGATCGTGAGCTCGGGACTGGTGCAGGTACTCAAATCACTGTTCGGTCGGGATAGGCCGGAAGACATGCTGGTCATGTCAGATTTCGGATCCTTTCCGTCCGGCCATGTCGCCAATGCGGCGACCATGGCGGTTTGTCTCGGCATCCTCTTCCCGCGCGTCTGGGTTTGGCTGGCCGGCACCCTCTACACGGTTCTGATGATGGTCAGCCGCACCTATCTGGGCGCACACTGGCTCACGGATACGATCGGCGGGCTGCTGCTCGGTGCGTCCGTCGCCGTGCTGCTGTGGGCCCCGGTCGCCGCGAAGCTCCAGGGAGAGCGCGAGTTGGCGGCGCAGCATCCGTCGCCCTTGCGAATTCGACGGAGAAATTCCACATAGAGCCCTTAATCGGGGCAAAATCGCGCGTTTTGGGCAAAATCTCCGTCGAATTGGTTCGGGCAGAGCGCACGGACGCACGGGCGCATCGGCAGCCGCATCGGTAACGGATGCCCCGGGGTAGCGTCGACGCATGAGAATCCTCCTTGTCGGGGCGGGCGGCGTAGGAGACGCGTTCGCGAAGATCATCGCCAGGCGCACGTTCTTCGAGCACGTCATCGTGTGCGACTACGACCTGGCCCGGGCGGAACGCACCATCGTCGCAATCGGCCTGAAGCACGGGCACGCGGCGGCAGCCCGGTTCTCCGCCGAGCAGATCGACGCCGGCGACCCGGACATGGTCGCCGCCGTCGCGCTCAGGCACGGCGCCACCCACGTGATGAACGCGGTCGAGCCGAAGTTCGTGCCCACGGTGTTCGCCGGGGCGCTCGCCGCCGGCTGTGACTACCTCGACATGGCCGTGAGCCTGTCCGAACCGCACCCCACGGACCCCTACCGCCAGACCGGGGTCATGCTCGGCGACGACCAGTTCGCGCAGGCCGCCGACTGGGAGACCGCCGGCCGCCTTGCCCTGGTGGGCATGGGCGTCGAGCCGGGGCTCTCGGATGTCTTCGCCCGCTACGCCTCGGACCACCTGTTTCGGCAGATCGAGGAGCTCGGCACGCGCGACGGTGCCAACCTGGTCGTGCACGACGACGCCGGTAACGAGATCTTCGCGCCATCATTCAGCATCTGGACCACGATCGAGGAGTGCCTGAACCCGCCGTTGATCTTCGAGAAGGACCGCGGCTGGTTCACCACCGAGCCGTTCAGTGAACCGGAGATGTTCGACTTTCCGGAGGGCATCGGCCGGGTCGAATGCGTGAACGTGGAGCACGAGGAGGTGGTGCTGATGCCGCGCTGGCTCGACGCGAATCGGGTCACCTTCAAGTACGGCCTCGGTGAGGAATTCATCGGCGTGTTGAAGACCCTGCACCTGCTCGGCCTCGACCGGGTCGACCCGGTGCGGGTGCGCAGCGCGTCCGGCCCGGCGCTGGTCGCCCCACGCGATGTGGTGGCCGCCTGCCTGCCTGACCCGGCCACGATCGGCCCGCGGATGACCGGCAAAACCTGCGCGGGAGTGTGGGTCACCGGCACGGGTCCGGGCGGCCTGCCGCGCGAGGTCTACCTCTACCACGTCGCCGAAAACGAGTGGACGATGCGCGAATACGACACCCAGTGCGTGGTTTGGCAGACCGCCCTGAACCCGGTGATCGCCCTGGAACTGCTGGCCGCTGGCACCTGGACCGGCATCGGCGTGCTCGGCCCGGAGGCCTTCGATGCGAAGGTGTTCCTCGACCTGATGAGCGCGCCCGAAACCGAGGGCGGCTACGGCCAGCCCTGGGGGATGGAGGACCGGCTGGCGTCCTGAGACGCACTCGACCTTCCGACGTGCCAGGCGGATGCCCGAGCGCATAGCTGCGGCCGCGGCGCGGGTGGTGCGCCGCTACGCGCGTGGCGTGCCATCCGCGCAACGGCGTACCATCCTCGCGACGCGAATCCCGGCAGGGGGGATCGGGATTGCCGCCCGACCGAGCCGGATGCGAGATGATGCTGTGACTGAGCGCGAAACATCCGTCGGAACGAAAGCGGTGCGGGAATGATCAATGGTGATGTCTCCTTCTGGTGGAACCAGCTCGGCCGGCCGGCCAACCGCGACCCGCTGCCCGGGCCGACGACGGCCGATGTGTGCATCGTGGGTGCCGGCTATACCGGGCTGTGGACGGCCTATTACCTGAAGAAGGCGGCCCCGGCGCTTCGGATCGTGATTGTGGAGCAGCGCTTCGCCGGCTACGGAGCGTCAGGGAGGAACGGAGGCTGGCTGACCAACTCGGTCACCGGCGGCCGCGAGCAGTACGTGAAGTCGCACGACCGGGACGCGGCGGCCCGGTTCCAGACCGGCATGAACGAGACCGTGGACGAGGTGATCCGGGTCGCCGAGGCCGAGGGCGTCGACGCCGACATCGTCAAGGGCGGCGAGTTCACCGTGGCCTACGACCAGCCGCAGCAACGAAGGCTGGAGGCATCCGCTCGGTCGGAGCAGGCCTGGGACATGACGGATGTCGAACTCCTCTCCCCGGCGGCTGCGCGCGCCCGTATCGACGTGACCGGTGCCACCGGGGCGATGTGGCACCCGCACTGCGCGCGCATCAACCCCGCCAAACTCGCGGCCGGGCTTGCCCGGGTGGTGGAGGGCCTCGGCGTGGAGATCTTCGAGAATACCCGGGTCAGCGAGATCACGCCGCACCGGGCGATCACCGACCGCGGCGCCGTGGAGGCGGAGTTCGTGGTGCGCGCGACGGAGGGGTTCACGGCGGGCCTGAAGGGACTGCACCGGGCGTGGCTGCCGATGAACTCGTCGCTGATCGCGACCGCGCCGCTCAGCTCGGACGTCTGGCAGAGCATCGGCTGGGCGGGCCGGGAGACCCTCGGTGACATGGCGCACGCCTATATGTACGCGCAGCGCACCATTGACGACCGCATCGCGATCGGCGGTAGGGGCGTGCCGTACCGGTTCGGGTCGCAGACGGATTCCGACGGGCGGACTCCGGCGAGCACGGTGGAGGCGCTGCGAGGCATCCTGACCCGGTTCTTCCCAGTGACGGCTGGCGCGCAGATCGACCACGCCTGGTCGGGGGTGCTCGGCGTGCCGCGCGACTGGGCGGCGACCGTGGGGCTGGACCCGGCGACCGGGCTGGCCTGGGCCGGTGGCTATGTGGGCACCGGGGTGGCGACGACGAACCTCGCCGGGCGCACGCTGACCGACCTGATCCTCGGCAACGACACAGGCCGCACCCGGCTGCCGTGGGTGAACCACCGGGTGCGTAACTGGGAGCCGGAGCCGCTGCGCTGGCTCGCCGTGCACGCGCTCTACCGCGCCTACTCGTTGGCCGACCATGCCGAGCTGACCCGGCGGCGGACGACATCGCCGATCGCGTCGGTCGCGGACGTGGTCTCGGGTCGAGGACACTAGCGCGGGCGCTCGTGCCGCGCGGCTGTCCCGGTGCGGCCCGGTGCGTGCCCGGTGCGTGAACCGATTCGACGGAGATTTTGCCGATAACAGCTGGTTTGGGGCCGAAAACCTGTCTTCCGGGCAAAATCTCCGTCGAATTAGCACGGTGGCCGGCTGCCGGGAACCGGGCCTGGTGTGGTCTACTCAACGCATGAGCGTTGAGCCGGGGGTTTCGCAGCAAGCCGTGCGGCAGGCGGAGGCCGCCGCGGATGCAGCCGCCGAGGCTGCCGGGGTGACCGTGCGGCAGGCTGAACCCCGCGACCTGGCCGCGGTGATCGGCCTGTTCGAGCGCACCTGGGGCGTGGGCCACAGCCCCGACAGGTCGATGCTCCTGGCGCTCGACTTCGCCGGCAACACCGTGATGGTGGCGACCAAGGCCGGCAAACCGGTCGGCGCGACGCTCGGCTTCCTCGGCTGGACCGACGGCATCCACCTGCACTCGCACATGGCAGCGGTCGTGCCGTGGCAGCGCGGCAGTGGGGTCGGCTACGCGCTCAAACTGTTCCAGCGGGCACTCTGTCTGCAGCACGGCGTCGCAGACATGCGCTGGACTTTCGACCCGCTGATCCGCCGCAACGCGCACTTCAACCTGGTCAAGCTGGGCGCCGAGGTGGTGCGCTTCCTGCCGGATTTCTACGGCCGGCTCGACGACGTCATCACCGGCAGCGACCGGAGTGACCGGTTCGAGGTGCGGTGGCGACTCGATTCTCCGCGCACCCTCCGGGCACTGGCCGGCGAACTCCCCCCAGTCTGGTCGGGCAGCGACTCGCTGTCTCTTGACGTGGACTTCGAGCGGCTGCGCGCCGACGACCCGGCCGAGGCCGTCCGGCGCCGGGACGAGTCCCGGACACTGTTCCAGAACAACCTGTCTCGCGGGATGCGCCCCGAGCTCACTGAGAACAACGATTACATCTTCACACCGGATGTCCCCGATCGCCGGCCGGCCCCCGACTGAGCCTCGTCGGCCCTGCCCGCCCTGCCCGCCCTGCGCGCCGTGCGAATTCGACGGAGATTTTGCCCGTAAACCCGGTTTTCCGACCCAAAACATCCGTTTCGGCCAAAATCTCCGTCGAATTGGTTCGGGAGCGCAGCCCCCGCGCCAGACAAGGCGGCGCACTCCGCGCCAGCCGTCACCCCGGGCCAGCCGTCACTCCGTCCCAGATCGAGATGGCGATCTTGCCTCGGGTGTGTTCCTCGCCGAAGTGGTGCAGGGCGTCGGCGGTCCGGCTCAGTGGGTAGGTCGTCTCGATCCGGGGAGCGACCTTGGCCGAGTCGATCAGCTCGCGAATCACATCGAGATCGGTGGCGCTGGCCGACGCCACGAGCGGGCGGAGGCTCTGGCGCGAAAAGACTCCCAGGGCCGATGCGGCGAGGATGCGCCCGATCGGGCCGAGCAGACGACCGCCTGCAGCGGAGGACAGCACCAGCGTTCCGCGTGGGGTGAGCGCGCGGCGGCAGTCGGACAGGGAGCGATTGCCGATGAGATCGAAAATCACCTCGTACTGCCGACCCTTGGCCGTGAAATCCTCGGAGGTGTAGTCGATCACGTGGTCGGCGCCCAGGCCGCGGGCCAGCTCGGCGTTCCGAGTGCTGCAGACGGCCGTCACCTCAGCCCCGAAGGCTTTCGCAAGCTGCACGGCGAACGATCCGACCCCGCCGGATGCGCCGTTGACCAGAATCCGATCGCGCGGCTGCAGGTTCGCGGCATCCCGGAGTCCCTGCAGCGCCGTGGTCGCGGCGATTGGCACCGTCGCCGCCTGCTCGAAGGTGAGCGTGGCAGGCTTGCGGGCAACCACCTTCTCGGTCGCCACCGTGAATTCCGCGAAGCTGCCCGCATTGACCTCCGCGTAGACCTCATCATTCACGGCGACGCGTCGCACGGCGCTGCCGACGGCCACGACCACTCCCGCGGCATCTCGTCCCCGGACCGCGATGCGGGGTGCCCGCAAACCGAACGCGAGCCGCACGAGATAGGGCTCGCCGTGCATCAGCAGCCAGTCGGCCGCATTCACGGATGCCGCGTGGACGCGGATCAGCACTTCGTCGGCACGGGGCACCGGCATGGGGACATCGGTGTACTCGAGGGTCTCGGGCCCGCCGTAGGCCCGCTGGATGATCGCTTTCATGGCACCCTTTCTGGTGTAACACTATAGTGTGTGATACACAGTACAGTGCGACTTACAAAACCGAAACCCGACAACACCAAATCCCCACACACCAACCCTCGGAAAGGATCCGATCCCATGATGCTGCTCACTCCACTCCCGCGGCCCGTGCTGCTCTCCACGCTCTGGATCGTTCTGCTGTTCAACTACCTCTACTGCGACGTGCTCGGGCTCTACGACCCGGCACACCTCGTCGACCTCGAGACCGGCACCCTCGGCGGCGGGCCCTTCACACCCGGCAAGCTGGTCGCGGCCGGGGTGCTGATGCAGATCCCCATCGCGATGGTTCTTCTCGCTCGCGTGGTGCGCCACGGACTGAACCGCTGGATCAATGTGGGCGCCGCATCTGTTATGGCCGCGGTTCAGGTCTCCACGCTGTTCCTCGGCACACCGCCCACGCCGGTCTACCTGTTCTTCTCCGCGATCGAGATCACGCTGCTGCTGGCCATTGTCGTCCTCGCGGCATCCTGGACCCGCTCCAGAGAGCGGGCGGCGCACGACCGGGCCCTTGCGGGTGTGTGACGCACACTAATGTGTACAAGTGCTCAACGAAGAAGAACTCGCCACCCACCGGCAGGAGTTGCGGCGCGGCACCATCGTGCTCGCCTGCCTGGTGCTGCTAACGCAGCCCAACTACGGCTACGCCCTGCTTACGGCCCTCGAATCCCAGGGGTTCGCGGTGGATGCCAACACCCTGTACCCACTGCTGCGGCGCCTGGAGAAGCAGGGTCTCCTCACGAGCGAGTGGAACACCGACGAGTCCCGACCGCGCAAGTTCTACGTCACGAGTGAGGAGGGGGTGGGTCTCGCCGCCACCCTCACCACCGACTGGAACGAATTGAACATGGCATTCCGATCCCTCACGGAGACATCATGACCACCCCGTTCACCCCGTCCACCCTCACCGACCGCTTCGTCACCGAAGCGCTGCGCGGCCTGCCTGCGCGGCAGCGTGCTGACATTGAAGCCGAACTGCGCACCCTGATCGCCGACGCAATCGAGGATCGCCTGGAGGCGGGAACGGATGCCGTGGCCGCCGAACACACCGTGCTCGCCGAGCTGGGCGCACCGCGCCGGCTGGCCGCCCGGTACTCGGAGAAGCCCACCTACCTCGTGGGACCGGATCTCTACTTCGACTACGTGCGCGTGCTCACGGTGCTGCTCTCGACCGTGGTGCCGATCTGGTTCCTGTTCAGAGGCATCGTCACTTTTGTCGCCGGCTCGTCGGCTGGTGAAACGGTGGGCGTCGCCGTCACCGGTGCAATCGAGACGGCCATGTCGATCGCGTTCTTCACGACGGTGATCTTCGCGATCATCGAGCGCACATCGGCGATGCGGTCAAGGCGCACAGTGGTCTGGGATCCGGCATCCCTGCCCGAGGTCCTGGACAAGCGCGGCTATTTCACGGAGCTCGTCGGCGGAATCAGCTTTCTCGTGATCATCGCCAGCGTGCTGATCTGGCTGCAGACGGTGGGTGCGGTCGAGGGGCGGGACAGCGCACTCATCGGTCCGATTGCGACGGAATTGTGGACATCCGGGGCGTTCTATATCGCGCTTTTCTATGCCGCTGTCAGCATCAGTTTTCACCTGTTCGCGTATTACACGGGATGGTCGGTGTCGAATGCGATGGCGACCATCGTGCTGGACGTTCTCTTCGTCGTTCCAGCGGTCTGGCTCACGGCGAGCGGCCGGCTGCTCAACCCGGACTATTTCGATGCCGTCGGCTGGCCGCAGGGCGTCGGGGTCGTCACGGCCATCGTGGTGGTCGTCGTGCTGCTGTTCTCCGCCCTGGACTCCATTGATGCAATCGTGCGCGCGACCCGGAAACGGCGCACTCGCTGAGCCGTGATTCGCAGAGTGCGAAGAGCGGATGCCGCGCTACTCCCCGCGCCGGGTGAAGCGTCGCTCGAACCAGTAGAGCAGTTCGGGGCGCACCCGGTTCAGGTCCTGCAGGGTCATCGGTTCGGGCACCCGCACCATGGGTACGCCGAGCTGATCGACCACCGTGTCCATGGCGCCGCGCGAGTAGTACTGCCCGCGCATGCGCACCAGCAGTCGGCCGTCGGTGCCGGTGACGAAAAGCTGCGGCTGCGTGTCGAGCGCCCCGCTCCGGTAGAGGTCGAGCAGCACGACGCTGCCGATCTCGTCCGCGGAGAAGTCCTTGACCAGGCCCATGAAGCCGCGCTCCGAGATGCCCTCGGCATCGACACGGATGATGGTGCGAGTGTAGGCGAGATAGGCAAGGCCGCAGATGCTCAGGAGCACAACCTGGGCGATGGCAACCGGACGCCAGGTGCCGTTGGGGATGCTGAGCCAGAAGAGCACGGCTGAGATGGGTGCGGCAAGGGCCAGGACGGAAAGCCCCGACTGCACCAGCAACCGGCCGTGGGGCCGCAATGCGTGCGTGTGCATACGCACACCCCCGTTGAATCTCACCCTTGGTTCCCCCTCGCCGGTGTACACAGATTATCTCGGATTTTGCGTGAGTGCGGCAGTCACCGATAGGGGGGGTGCCGTGTCGAAACCGGAACAGACGACGGATGCCCGTGAACCGTATAGTGAGCGGGTGCCATCCTTGTCTCTCCGAAGAAGCGGTCCGCGCGTGCCGCGCGCCCGGCTGCATCCGGCGCAAGTCGTGGTCGCCGGATTCGCCGCCGCCATCCTGATCGGCACGGTGCTGCTGATGATCCCGATCGCGACGCCCGGCCCCGGCGGCACCCCGCTCCTGATCGCGGCTTTCACGGCCACGTCGGCCGTTTGCGTGACCGGGCTGACCGTCGTCGATACCGCGACGTTCTGGACGCCGTTCGGCCAGGTCATCATCCTGGCCCTGATCCAGGTCGGCGGCTTCGGGATCATGACGTTCGCCTCGGTCATCGGGCTCGCCGTGATCCGCAAGATGTCCCTTCGGTCCCGCATGACGGCGGCCGCCGAGGTCAAGAGCTTCGGGCTCGAGGATGTCCGCGGGCTGGTTCTCGGCGTCGTGCGCATCTCCCTGATCGTGGAGTCCATCGTGGCGGTGCTGCTGAGCCTGCGGTTTTGGATCGGGTACGGCGAAGCGCCGGGCCGGGCCATCTGGCTCGGCGTGTTCCACTCCGTGTCCTCGTTCAACAACGCGGGCTTCGCCCTGTTCAGCGACAACCTCATCTCCTATGCGACGGACCCGTTCATCTGCCTGCCCATCGCCGCCGCCGTGATCCTCGGCGGCCTGGGCTTCCCGGTGATCATGCAGCTGCGCAAGCACTTCCGGAACCCGCTGAAGTGGTCGATGAACACCCGCATCGTGCTGGCCGGAACGATCACACTTCTGGTCGCGGGCACTGTCTACATCACCGGCGTGGAGTGGAACAACCCGGGCACGCTCGGACCGCTGGACTGGCCGAGCAAACTCCTGGTGGGATTCTTCCAATCGGTGCAGACGCGCACAGCCGGGTTCAACAGCCTCGACATCGGGGCGATGGATTCCGCGAGCCTGCTCGGCATGGACGTGCTCATGCTGATCGGCGGAGGCCCGGCCGGCACCGCCGGCGGCATCAAGATCACCACCTTCGCTGTGCTGTTCTTCATCCTGCTGACCGAAATCCGTGGCGAGGTGGCCGTGAACGTCTTCGGCAAGCGCCTCTCCCGGGCCGTGCACCGTCAGGCGATCACCATCGTGCTCCTGGCGGTTGCGGTGATCACGGTCTCCACGGTCGCCCTGATGCTGATCACCGATATCGGCCTCGATGCCCTTCTGTTCGAAGCGATCTCCGCGTTCGGCACGGTGGGGCTCTCCACCGGGATCACCGCGGGTCTGCCCCCGGCCGGTCATATCATCCTGATGCTGCTCATGTTCATCGGTCGTCTGGGTCCCATCGCCTTCGCCTCGGCGCTCGCCCTGCGGGACCGCCCCACCGGGTATGAATTACCGAAAGAGAGGCCCATCATTGGCTAAATTTTCCCTGTTCGGGCACCAGCAGCCTGCGCGTATGGCCGAAGAGGATGCGATCGTCGTGATCGGCCTGGGTCGGTTCGGCAGCGCCCTTGCACTCGAGCTGATGGCCAGCGGCAGCGAGGTGCTCGGCATCGACGGAGACGAGGAGATCGTGCAGGCGCACAACGGCCTGCTCACCCACGTCATGCGCGCCGACTCGACCAAAGAGGAGACGCTCCGCCAACTCTCGGTGCCGGACTTCAGCAGCGCGGTCGTCGCGATCGGCGGCGATATCCAGGCGAACATCCTCACCGCGAGCCTGTTGCTCAAGCTGGGCATCCCGAATATCTGGGCCAAGGCGGTCAGCGACCCACACGGTGAGATCCTGCGCCAGATCGGCGTCAAGCACGTCATCTACCCCGAGAAGGACATGGGCAAAAGGGTGGCCCACCTCGTGCGCGGGGTGATGCAGGACTACATCGAGATCGACGAGAACTTCGCCCTCGTGAAGACGAACCCGCCGCAGGAGATCATCGGCGTGCCGCTCGGAAAATCGAGCGTGCGCACCATCCACGGGATCACCGTCACGGCATTCAACCGCCCCGGCAAGGGCTGGAGCTACACGACCCTTGACACGACGTTGGAGGCCGACGACGTCATTCTGATCGCCGGCGACGTGCGCAAGGTGGAGTCCTTCAGCCGCCTCAGGTAGCTGATGCCGTTGGCCTTCCCGGTCGGCGAGGAGCTGGGTGCGGCGGGGCTGGGTTGGGTTGGGCTGGGTGCGGCGCGGCGCGGCTGGGTGCGGCTGGGCCGGGCTGGGTGCGGCTGGGCCGGGCGCCGCGCGGCTGGGTGCGGCTGG
>NZ_SOFB01000022.1:0-53662 GCF_004402815.1 Cryobacterium sp. Hz7 | reverse complement strand
CGGACACCTGAGTGCCCTACTAAGAGCGAGCCTACGACCGCGAGGTCGTTCGGGTAAATACGCCGTCGATTGCTTGGCCAGGAGGGAACATCCGGAGCAGCTCGTAAGATGAACGCCCCACGGCACAGGGTCGCGAGCCTCGGCACCTAAAATCACCTCATGACTAACCACGGCGAATTCCAGATTGCTGAGTTCGGTTTTCCGGGCCCACTTCGGGAGCGGCTGATCGCCGCAATCCTGGCCGGCACGAAGACCTCCACAAGTTCGACCCTCGTGGAGTACTCGATTGAGGACGAACAGTTGCCGATCATCGGGAACAAGCAGACGGTCGTGGATTCCCACGATGCCGCGGTGGCAATCATCCAGACAGTTGCGGTCGAGATTGTCCGACTTGCTGACGTCGGCCTCGAGCATGCGCGCGACGAGGGCGAAGGATTCGTCTCCGTAGCAGCCTGGCGCCGCGGTCACGAAGCCTTCTGGCACGGCACGGAGATGCGGGCCTTCCTCAACAGCCCAACCTTCACAGTCGATGACGACACGCTTGTCGTGCTGGAGCGGTTCCAATTGATTGAGGCGCTCGGCCAAGCAAACCGATAGCCCTCATACCGGCAGCCCAACACTTTTACGGATCGCTGGAGTGATTCCGTCGTCTGCAAGGGCGAGACCTGAGAGACTCACCGCATGACAACCCAGACGAGTACTCAGAAACGACGTGCTGTGTCTCCGGTGCTTATCGGGTTCGTCGGGATGATCGTCGTTCCACTCTGTATTGTGCTCGCGACGACCTCCTGGGATGCACCAGACGGAGCAGATTTCGTCCGGATGGCCTTCGGTACCGTAATCGCTTCCACCTTGGCGACGGTGGCCGCGTGGTGGCTGGCGTGGAACCGGATGAGAGCGGGTCGGAGTGACCGCTACTGGTTCTGGGGTGTTGCTGGCATCGTCACTTTCTCCTCGATCGGCAGCATCTTCAGTGTGGCTGAGACTCTGCTGGCGCAACTGACCCGTCAATAGAGCGCCAATCCGCCGCCCGGCAAGCAGCGCCATTCGCAGTCGCGGCCGCCCCCGTTCCCGGGTCGGCGAGGCGACGAGGACAACTCGGCGCACCGCCTCATCATGACTCTCAGCCAGGACCGGCCATGAGCTTCGTGCCCCCTCAACGGGGGTTTGCTTATAAGAACCTATCTTCCTATAGTTGTGTCTATGGCACGCAGACGACCAGGTACTCTCTTTCCGATCGAGGTGGACATTTTGGAGAGCGGGCTCACGCTCCAAGCGAGCGAGGGCAGCTTCTACGGCTTCGCCCTGGCGAAGCAACTCTCCTCCCATGATGGTTTCGCGCTCACGGCTCACGGCACGCTCTACAAGGCGTTGTCTCGGATGGCGGAATCCGGCATCCTCGAAGCCAGCTGGGAAGACCCGGCCAGTGCCGAGTCCGAGGGACGGCCCCGACGCCGGCTGTACACCGTGACGGCGGAAGGTTCACGCGCCCTGGTCAAGGCGCAGGCGGAAACGAACCGCAAAGAGGCAAACGTGCCTCGGATCGCACAGGCAGGGGCGACTTTCGCATGAGCGTGTTGACGTCTATGCCCTACCATCACGCCGTTCGCCGGGTCTCTCGCTGGTGCTCGTGGTACACACGCGAAGTTGATGCCCAGGTCGCCGCTGGTCGTCGCGACGAACTCGCCTCGGACCTGTATGAGCACGCGATCTGGGCCGATGAATCGGGAACAACGCCGCGCGCGGTGGCTCGCGCAATTCTCAGTCGTGCGCTGCGGGGCGCACCTGCTGACCTGAGCTGGCGTCACGCGCAGCGAAGGCAAGTCGCCCTGGCGGACCCGACCGGCTTTCGCCGACACCGGGTCGAGGGCGCCGTATCGGCGCTCGTTCTGGTCGTAGCTTCCGCCGTGCTGGGCTGGGGTCTCTTCGTGCTCACCCGGATTGCGCTCAGCGTGATCGGGGAACAGATCCGGCCGGGCTCCGCAACCGCACTGACCATCGCCTCGTCCACTGTCCTCGCTGTCGGCGGACTAGTGCTGCTGTCTCGGCGCCGGACACGTGTCCTCGGCGCGCTCGTCATGGTGCTCGCTAGCTTTGGACTCGTTCACTTCGGCCTTTTTCAGCTCTACTCCCTCAGTGCCACGGTGGGTGCCTTGACCTTCACGATGCCAGGGTGGGGACTCGCCAGCAACAGCCTCATCGCAGGGCTTGGCTTGTTCTTCACTGCGGCAGCGATCTGGTGGTGGCCGGAACACCGGACCGCCCCTGCCGACACCGGCACCCGACTCAAGACAATTGGAGAGATGGCTCGATGAAGAAGAAACTCGCACTCGGAATCGGTTTGGCCGGAGCTGGGCTTCTGGCCCTCTCGCTGACTGTCTTCGGGATGGGCGCGGCGGCGACGCTCAATCCTGCAGCCCCGGACTCACCATCCGTACGCGCGGCCGAAGCCGCCGTCGTTCCTGCCGAGGCTGTTACCCCCACACCAACCGGCACCCTGGGCACGTCGGTGACGTCGGAAGCGGGCGCTATCGAAGCTGCCGACAACGCTGATCCGATGGCATCCGAGGCGTTCAAGGCGATGACCCCCGATGAACAGGCCAACGGCAGGGAATGGGTGGAGACGCAGACGATCGTTGGTGCCTGCATGAAAGACAAGGGATACGTCTACACCTTCGAACCGTTCTGGGAAAGAGACAGCGCTGTGCTTCCAGTGATGTGGGAGGACACTCTTCCAACCTCCGAGCGGGCAGCCGCCCGCCTCGCACTCGACGGTGACACCGGAGGCGGCGCCGACTACCACTGGGACGACGCTGGATGCTGGGGCTACGCCGTCCACGTTATGGGCAACGACAACAACCACTGACGAGCCGCTGTTCCGGGGGAAACAGGTGTGCCCAAGCGGTCGATTCCAAGGGGGGCCGGTTCATTGGCCGGTCGGGAGGTTAGTTCGTGAGAACCAGTGAGTCCGCGAGACGGCGTGGCAGGCAGTTGGATCAGCCAATCCGGCATGGACAGTTGACGCGTCGGGGGCCGTGGCGGACGGTAGCGAAAACGCTTGGATTCACCTTAGGTGTCCTTCTGGTCAGTGGGGGTTCCGTTGCCGCGGTTGCCACCTGGGACCTTGCGAGCAGTGTCAAGCCTGGCGTTCATCTGGCCCAGGCGCCCGGAGACAAGGCCGCTCCCGGCGCGGAGGTGAGCGCGATCGCCGGCGGGGTGAACCTGCTATTGACTGGCACTGACACCCGCACCGGCCAAGGCACGGCCTTCGAGAATAGTGCCGGGTTGGAGGGTAGTTCCGGCGCGGGAAACAACGACGTCACAATTCTGCTGCACATTGCACAGAATCATCAGAGCGTGAGCGTAGTCAGTTTTCCCCGCGACCTGATGCTGGCCGTTCCAGCGTGCCCGCAGCCGGACGGCGGAACCACACCGGCATCCAGCCGGGTGATGCTCAACACAACTCTGTCCCGTGGCGGACTGTCCTGCGTAGTGCTGACGATCGAGAAGCTGATTGGTATCCAGATTACCTACGCCGCTCAAGTCAGCTTCGACGGTGTAACCGCCATGTCCGACGCCGTCGGAGGGGTCACTGTCTGCCTGGCAACACCGGTCAACGACCTGTATACGAATCCGCCGCTGCACTTGGCGGCCGGCCAGCAGACTCTCGTCGGTGCGGACGCTCTCTCGTTTCTGCGCAGCAGAAAGGGTGTGGGCGATGGCAGTGACCTGGGTCGGATCAGCAACCAGCAGGTCTTCATGGCCGCCTTGGCCCGGAAAGTCGTAAGCGGTGGCATCCTCGCTAACCCGATCACGCTGTTCTCCCTGGCTAAGGCCGCGACCAACAACATGGTCCTCTCTGACACGTTGACGAATCCGACGACCCTGGTCCAGATCGCTGTCGCGCTCAAAGACACCGGTCTGGCGAACATGGTCTTCCTGCAGTATCCCACCGTGTCTGACCCAACCGAGTGGGGACGGGTCATCGCCGAGTCCAGCGCCGCCGAAGTTCTGAACATGGCGTTGGTCGCGGATCAACCGTTGCAGCTCACCGGCGACCCGGGACCAGGGGCGGTGCGCGCGAGCAGCGCACCGGTCGTCCCCGGTCCTGTGACAACCGCGACCCCACAAGCCACCTCGACGTCACCACCCGCGTCAACGCCTGCGGCGACCCCTGCTCCCGCTACGACTGATGCAATGCTGCCGACCAGCGTCACCGGACAAACCGCAGCCGAGCAAACTTGCACGAAGGGCAACTAGTGTCCAGCGCAGTTAGTCCGTCGTGGTGGTCGTTTGAGGGAGTCGAGAATTTGTTCTGCTTCGTCCAGATGAACGAGCTCGGGTTTTCGTTCCGCTCTTTGACCTAGCTGCGGATGTCAGCTTCGAGCGCTTGAACGCTGCGATGATCTGGGCACTGAAGGTGGTCAGCGGTTGCGTATGCGAAGAAGCATGCCCGTAAGCCGGACCTTCATGGGGCACAGAATTCGCCGCGAGGGCTTCGAGCCGGCTTTGATCAGCTGGGTGGTGTTTGGGAACGGTGAGCGGCGCAGAGCCACGCCTGAAAAAGGTCTCAGCTAGAAATCAATCCAATGACCATCTGGAGCCTGCGAAACCGCTTTCACGGAACTACTTGAAGCGTGCCTCTCCGCATAGGAAACCAATACCGCGGCAGCAATCGCCGCCACGACCGCCAGCACGAAAGCAATCCCGACGATGACCACCAACCAGGAGGCGGATCCTTGCACCGAATCCACTATTCCTGCAAGGGATCCCAACAGCATGGTTCCCGCGGCTGCCCCTACGGAGGCCAACGAAACGCGCATGCTTGGCCGTCTCTCAAACCGCCGGTCTAATAGCGCTACGGAGGCCCAACCTCCAACGACGGCTGCCGCCGCGACGAGCAATCCAATCAGCCCGTACGAGACCGTCGATCGCAGGACATCCTCAACAGCTAGGTAACCACGCCAATCCGGGTTCCCAGAGACGGCCATCATGCCGAAGAGCGCAGCACCCAGGAAAAAGCCGACCCCCAGCCCAATGACCGCGACACGCCAATACCGCTTGACCACGCCTCGAGCATATGCGCGCACGGCGCGCAAACTCGGTATCGATCGGAGTTTGTGCGATGCCCGGCCCCTTCATCGGCGCCGTCGCCCGTAAGCCGGACCCTCATGGAACAGAGCCAAGGCCTGTGGTGGCGTGAACGAGCTGTGCAGGCGAGTGCGGAATTTGTGCTGCCGAGTATGGAAATCGACACGAAACGGCCAGGGAGCTTCTGCTGAAGGGACCGTCCCGTTTGCTCCGCCCGGGAGAATTCGCAGTCAGGCGCGTCTAAAGGAACGCCCGTCCTGTGAATAGCGTCGGGAGCCTCACGCCCTCCGCCTCCACATCTGGATGACGTTGTCCGCAGCCTCTGCCTCGACCACCACCCGCTCCCGTTCCCGCTCCGCAGCCTGGCGTGCTCGAACTTTCCCTGCCACGTCGAGCAGGTCCCACATTTGCTCGCCGGTCACTGAAACGCCGCGGGCGCCGGTGCGCCGGGTTCGGCCGCGGATCAGGGCGTAGTGGGTGCGGAACACGGGCGCCCCGATCGTTGCTTGGGCGTCGTGGAAGAACACCACGTTGGATACTGGCCCGCTGCCGTCGTCGAGAGAGAGGAAGACCACGCGCTTGCCGCTACGCATCGGGGGAGTGTGGGTGGCACGTCGGACCCCGGCGACGAGTACTTCGGTTCCGCCGGGCAGGTTCGCAAGCTCCGAGGCAGGTGTGACTCCGAGTTCTTTGAAGAGGGGGTAGAAACGGGTCATTTGGTGCTGGCTGACGGCGAGGCCGAGGTCTCGGAGTTCCACGTCTGTTTGGGTGCGGCCGCGGAGGTCGAGGGCGGTGACTGCCCGGTAGAAGTCGGGCAGCGGCAGATCAATGTCGAAGGCGAGCTGGTCTGGGCCGACGGGGAGGGCCTTGCCGCCGAGGCCTTGGATGTGGGCGAGGAGGTCGCCGCGGCGGGCCCGGTCGTAGCCGATGAACGAGTCGAGGGCGCCGACCCGGGCCAGGGCTTCGAATGTGCGTCGGCGCGGCCGCACCCGATCGCGGAAGTCCTGCAACGAGGAGAACGGTTGATGCCCGGCGATCCGCTGCCGCTCCACCGCGCTGGATCCGGCGAGTTCGGGCAGGGCAAGGCGGATGGCGAGCTGCCCGTCGCCCAGCTGCTCGACCCGGTAGTCCAGCGCGGACTTCTGGACGTCGAGGCCGAGGACGGGGACGCCGAGGTTGCGGGCTTCGGCAACGATGAGGTCCTTGGGCCACATGCCGGGGTCGTGGGTGAGGAGCCCGGCGAAGAACGTCGCCGGGTGGTGCGTTTTCAGCCAGGCGCTCTCGTACGTGGTTCGGGCGAATGCCGCGCCGTGCGCTTTGGCGAACCCGAAACTGCCGAACCCGGACAGCACCTTCCACGCCCGGTCCACGACCGGCGCCGGGAACCCGCGGGTAGCCGCCTGCTGCCGAACGTACGCTTCAATCTCGGCAAGGTCGCCAGATTTCCCGAGGTGCCGACGGAACACATCGGCCTTACCCATGCCGCAGCCGGTCAACTCGTCGAAGAGTCGCATCACCTGCTCGTGAAAGACGACGACACCGTTGGTTTCGGCCAAGAAGGGCTTGAACCGTGGGTGCATGTGGTCGGGTGCGACTTCCCCGTGCCGCGCCTTCAGATACTGGAGGGGCATGTTCGCTTGCATGGGGCCGGGTCGGAACAGGCTGATCTCCACGGTCAGGTCGTTGAACACTGCCGGTTGGAGCTTCCCGATCAGCTCCATCTGCCCGGGGGACTCGAGTTGGAAGACGCCGAGGGTGCGGGTGGTGCGGAGCATTTCGTAGGTAGGTTCGTCGTCGAGGGGAACCCGGTCCAAGTCGATGGTCTCGCCGGTAAGGCGCCGGTGCTCCTCGATCGCAAAGGCCATTGCCGATTGCATTCGGACGCCGAGGATGTCGAGCTTGATCAGGCCCATCGGGTCCATATCGTGCTTGTCGAACTGGGACATCGGCAGTCCCATCCCCGAGCGTTGCACCGGGGTCCGGTCGAGGAGGGACGTGTCGGAGAGGATGACGCCGCACGGGTGCACGCTGATGTGGCGGGGGAGCCGGTCGAGCTTCGCCGTCAGGTCCACCAACTGGTCCAGCTGCTGCGACTCGCGCACCTGCTGGGCAAGGTCCGCGAGCTCGGGTTTCTCCTCGAGGGCCCGGCGGAAGTCGCGGGCGTTGAACCGCCACATCTGCTTCGCGATCGCCGCGACCTGGTCCTCCGGCATGCCGAGGGCGAGCCCGGCGTCCCGGACGGCGCCCCGCCCCCGGTACGCGTTGGTCATCGACATCAGTGACACCCGGTCGGCGCCGAAGACCTGGAACACTTCCCGGTAGATGTCATGACGCCTGGCGGATTCGACGTCGATATCAATGTCGGGGAGGGTCTGGCGTTCGGGGGAGAGGAACCGCTCCCAAATGAGCCCGTTCTCAATCGGTTCGACCGACGAGGTGCGGAGCGCGTAGTTGAGGACGGAGCCGACACCGGACCCCCGCGCTTGCACCCGGACTCCCATGCCCCGGATCAGGTCCGCGACCCGGGCGACGGTCAAGAAATAAGCGGCGAACCCGAGGTGCTCGACCGTCTCCATCTCATGTGCGAGCTCCTCGTGTGCGGCGCGGGCGAGGGTGGTGCCGGCGTAGCGGTCGTCGATGCCGTGGCGGGCCCGTCGCCAGAGCTCAGCCACCGGGTCACCGACCACGCCGATGATCGAGGCTTCCGGCATCCGTGGTGTGCTGAGTCCGATGTCCGCGGCCGGGTCCAGGGCGCACCGGTCCGCCAACTCCTGGGTGGTTCGGAGCAGTTGGTCGAGGGCGCCGGGGTTCCGGGCGCCGGCGTCGATGACCATGCGGGCGACCTGGCGCATGTGTGGTGCGTCTTTCAGCCAGGCTTGCCCGTTCGCCTGCGGCTCCTCGAGCTGGGCGAGCGGGGTGAGGAGTCGGGTCGCGTCGGCGAGGTCCGCGGTCGTCGCGTCAGTTGGCTCGCCGTAGCGGACGGCGTTGGAGAGGATGGCGGGGGTCCCGGTGTCCTCGGCGAGCCCGAGCATCCGGGTGGCCGCGGCCACCGACCCGCGTTGCCCGTTCGGCGCCAGGTGGCAGACGACTTCGAGGGTGACCGAGCCGATCGGCATGACGCGGAGCCACGCGCGCAACCCGGCGACCGCCTCGGTGCTGTCCCGGCGTTCCACCGCGAGCCCCACATCCGAGAGCGGCCCGAGGAGCACGGTGAGGGTGCGTCCCTCCGCCCAGGTAGCGAGCCGGCGGCGGTCGATGCTCGGCACCCGGCCTGCCTCGTGCGCGGAACTCACGGCCCGACAGAGCGCGGCATAGCCGCGGCCATCCGCGCCGTGGGCAAGCAGGGTCACCCGACCGAGCGGCCGGTGCTCATCGTCGTGGACGGCCAGGTCCGCGCCCAGGCCCGGCCGGATCCCGGCGGCCGCGCACGCCCGCACGTGCTTGACCGCCCCGTACAGCCCGTCCCGGTCGGTGAGGGCGAGGAAGTCAGCACCGGCGGCGGCCGCCTGGTCAACGAGGACCTCGGGCATGGTCACGCCGTAGTGCGGCGAGTACGCGGAGGCAACGTGGAGGTGCGGGAAGCTCTGTCGCATCTGTACCTCCAACCCCTGCTATCGAACGTTTATTCGATATGGGGAGTGTAGGTCTGGGCTCTGACACTGGCAAGGTCTATCTGCTGCGTCGCGGGTTCAGTTCCTCTGACTCGACGACACGGTGACGCCCTACTTGGCCAGAGCGCAACCGTCCTGGCGATGTCAGCAGTTTTGCTCGACCCCATCGGTGTTGCCGGTCTGCATGAGGACCTGGTCATGCCGCAACTTGCTGCTGGCAGCGAGGAAGCTTGTCTATTCGTCAAGTAGCGCGATGTTCGAGGGCCGAGGTAGGTTTCTTTCTCTCTACCCGGGCTGGTCTACAGCTCTGAAAGGGGGCTGGAGGCAGATGCCCGGCCACCCTTATGCTGTGGTCAGCTACGCGCACCTGTGGTGGCGGGGAAGGACACGCTGTGGCAGATCATACGACCACACCACAACCATCCGGGTGGTACCCCGATCCGAAGTCCGAGACGTCCAACCAACTGCGCTGGTGGAATGGAACCGACTGGACCGAGCATGTGAAACGCGATCTCCCTGTGGCCCCGCGCCTCAAGAGAACGTTCCTCATGATCACAGCTTCCAGTGTTAAGCGGCCAGTGTCCCGGTGGCGCTTCGTTGGGAGCTACATCTGTCTAGTCGTCGCGGTCGCTGCAACCGCCTACCTCATCAACCACTATTCGGTCCTGATCCCTAAGCTGTTGAAGTCGAACCCGGCGGACCCGGGTTGGGCGTCGCTCGGATTCTTTATGACCCCGATCATCATCGGTCCGTTCATGGTCATGCCTATGATCGCCTCGATCATCCTGAGGTGGACATGGCTGAACATCACCGGCCTTGCCGTCGTGCTGATGCTGCTTCCGGTTCCCTACGTGTTTGAAGCGCTTGGGATAACCAGATAATAGTGGTCCGTCTCTGCAGGGCGTGAGGTTTGGGGTGAATGGCGAGCCGATGACGGGGGAGCTGGGACCGCCAGTGAGAACCCTTTCTTGGTGCCTTAATGCCTGCCCCCACATGTCGACGCGTTGCCTCGTTAAACCTGAACATTGACTCGGAACGAGTCGTCGTTAACGCGTGGGCCGGGTCGCTTGGGCGCTTCGCGACGAGTGGTCGCTGGCCTGCGGTGAGCGAGGGCCCCCGGATTGAGTGCAGGTATCTAACATCTTCACCAGTCACGGAGGCCCTCATGCGGCACATTAATGTGAACGCGGCCTTTCGTGGGGAAATGCTCGACACCTGACGCGGTCAGAGAAACCGGTTGGGATGAGTTACGCCAAGCGTTTTGAGGGCGCGTGTGAGCATTTCTTCGATTCGTTCAGGGAGGTCGGTGCGTTCCGTGAGTCGATTGGAGATTTCCTGAACGCCGTAGAAGTTGGCGACAAGGTGCCAGGCCTCCTGGTCGTGGTCCAGGCCGACAGGTACCTCTTCGGCGGCCTCGGCCTCGCGGAGTAGCAGCCCGATGCGCGCGACCCAGCCGACATATGGTGTTGGCAGGGTGGCTGGGATCAGTTGGTACTCCCGCATCAGTCGCACTGCGGCCCGCACGCGGACGTCGTTTTGGAACGCGTCGGCCACGCCCCGGATTGAGGCGACGATCGCTTCCATCCCGTGAATGGGTGGGGCGTCGTCGAGCACGTTCGCGAATGGGGCTCGTGAGAACGCGGAACATATGAGGTCTAGGGCGATATCCGACTTGGCGCTGAAGTGGTACTGAACCTGACCCTTTCCGGTTGCTGCGGTCTCGGCGATGAGGCCAATCGACGCGCCTGCGTAGCCACGGTCGGCGAATTCAACGGCAGCGGCGGCCAGAATGCGTTCGCGCATCTCGGCCGACCGAGAATCGTGGCGTGCCAATCGTGCCTCCCGAGATTAAACAAAGTCCGAACCTGAACCGCTGCGGTGTTGACTCCGTGAACGAGGCCACATCCGGACGGACTTCATCGAGCGGTGCTTTACAAGCGTAGCCATGCCCCCCGAACGTCCGCGACTCAAAGTATTGTACGATCGTACAAGTCCCGGCGAGAATAACGTCTCGATGCAATGTGGGGATACCGGGGGGTCCGGGACGATGGCTTCCCCAGTCAGATTGATCTCTGACTGGGGCCGCCAACCCGACTGCGTCACGGGTGAAAGCGAAGAAGACGTTGGGTGTCTGCATCGCTGCAGTTGCGCCGCCGCTTCGAGCCGAACGGCTGCGCGCCTGCGCGACTGGGAGTTACCGAGTCGTAGCCGCGAAAAAGCCCCGGCGTCGCTGCACCTGGGGGAGGTGAGGAATCTGCCGGGGCCAATCCTTGTGGAGTGGGGGGACTCCGTCAATAAGGGTACGAAAGATCGTCTAAATACCGGCTGGGTGGACCCGCGTGTCGATGAATATCTATCAGACCGACTAGCCACCAAAAGAGACCACCTGGAGGTGTCGCCCGAACGTGGTTGCTGTAGACGGGACCGGAAGGGGTATCCGGACTCTCTGCGGGACGTCGGCCGCCTCGATCGAGAGGGGAACGCCTTGCGGGCATTATTCGTGAACGTCAGCTTCGGATGTTCGGAGTTTGCTCACGGGTCGGATCATCGCCATTCGCGGCCAGGCTTCGAGCCCTCGCGCAGCTTCTGTCTCCATTCGAGCGCCCATCGCGGGGCCCCAGTCACGTGGCAAGAAAGCACTGAAGCCGAGGCGCTTGTAGTATGGCGCGTTCCACGGAACGTCTCGGAATGTGGTCAGCGTCACGGCGGGGAGTCCGCGTTCCCGTGCCCAAGAGTCAGCGAGGACAATCAGTTGCGCTCCGATTCCCTGACGCGCATGCTCCGGGTGGACCGTGACCTGCTCAATATGGGCAGCTCCGTCAACCTGCTCGAGGAGCAAGTAGGCGACGATCACTCCGTCGACGAGCCAGACAAACGCTCCATGGTCCGTGACGAAGCGCTGAAAATCCTGCCTGCTGATCGGTTGATCATCGGCGACTATCGCCATATTGATGTTGCGGAACAACACGTCGGCGGCTCGCTCGATCTCGGTGATCTGGAAGTGGTCCTCGAGACTGGAAAGACGTCGCACCGTTCGATTCTCCCACTCCAGCTCAGGACCTACCGCAGGCCGAAGGACAGACCGGCGAGTCGCCCGGTAGTCTCACGCTTGACGTCGGCATGATGCTGGCAAAAGGGGAAAGATGCTCAATAACCTCACTGGTTGGCATGTTCTTGTCATCCTCGGAGTGCTCGCCACCATGGCTCTCGTCGTGGTCGCCATCATCGTTGTCGTCATCCGGCTCGTGAGAAAGAACGTTCGGCACCCGGTGACTTCGTCGCCCGATCCTGTTGAACAAATTCGGAGACTCGCACAGTTGCGTGACGAGGGACTCCTGTCCGAAACGGAATACGAAGCGAAACGTGCTGAACTAGTGGGTCGAATTTGACGCAGCACTGATCGATCGCTCAGCGGGACGAATTTGCGGTGCCACTCACACCAAGTAGCTGGATCCGACATTCATTCCACTCAGGGGTCTCTGGTGGGGTGAACTTGGTACTTGTGTATGCCTAGTACTAGGTCATATGCTGATGGAATGGCACACGATGCGCAGATGCTCAAGGGAGTCCTCTCCCTTCTCCTGCTGCGCCTCGTCGGTGACCAGGACGACTACGGATACGCTCTCGTGGTTCGCCTTCGAGAGGCCGGCTTCACGGAGCTGACAGAAGGCAGCGTATATCCCGCACTGACTCGTCTCGAGTCGGCTGGGCTGCTTGATTCGCGCCTCGTGCGGTCGGCCTCGGGACCGGCACGAAAGTATTACGTTCTCACCGCCGCCGGACAGTCCGAAGGGACTCGCGCACTCGACGCGTGGACCACGCTCACCGCCAACGTTGATCATGTCCTTGAGAGAAGGAATCCAGCATGAACGTTCTCGACCGCGCCCGCATCGTGGGCGCCACCCTGTCCTACGACCTGTGGCTTGACTTCGCCGGTGTCCCGGGCCGGAGACGGCGCGATCTGAGGCGTGAGCTCAGGGCCAACCTGGGTGACGCGACCGCGCTGGTCGGGTCGCGTAACGCCGTCCGAGGTTTGGGCGGCACCCGCGCGATGGCCGCATCTGCAAGCGTTCCAGATCCCACGCGCCCGCACTGGACAGTCGGATTCACGGTCGGTATGAGCCTCCTCGGACTTTCACTGCTCGCCGAGCTGCTCGCTGCACTGAGCTGGCTCGACGGCGCAATGGGTGCAACTCCCGACAGCCCGGTTACCGGGTCGATGACCTTCTTCCCCGGGTCGAGCCTCACTTACAGCCCGTCCGCCAGCGGCTTCAGCCTCTCGATCAACTTCGGCTGGGTTTGCCTGGCCGTTGGCTTCATCGCCTTCGTGCTTGCCGCACGGCCGTGGCGGCTTTTTGCCCACCGCGCGGTGTCGCTCTCGCAGTAACCAACCCTCTACGGGCTGTGACCTCGGGGTGCGCGCGCGAGTGCTGAGCTTTGCTTGCGTGTCTGTTGGCGCCCATCTCGGTAGCGATGGCTCCGCATCGAGTGACTGCGATCCGAGAGTAAGACTCCTCACCGACATCGAGCAATTACCTAGAGGTATTAGGCAAATACATTGCTACCCTAGGAAAAGGAGAAAGGTGGACGCAATGGCACGAATAGGGCTGACGACGCAACGCGTGACCTTCGCAGCGGCTGACCTAGCTGACGAGATCGGTTTCGAGGGCGTGACCGTCTCGGCTGTTGCGCGCCTCCTCGGCGTCAGGGACGCGAGCCTCTACTCACACATCAAGAATGTGCGGGACCTCCGGACGAGGGTGGCCGTGCTGTCGTTGGCCGAACTCGCCGACCGAGTCGCTGCCGCATTGGCTGGCCGTGCCGGCAAGGATGCGCTGGTCGCCTTCGCCAACGCCTACAGGGCGTACTCGAAGGAACATCCCGGGCGATACGCAGCAACACGGCTAGAGCTTGACCCTGAGGTGGCTGCCGCCAGTGCGGCGGGTAGGCACGCGTCGATGACCAGGGCCATCCTCCGGGGCTACGCACTCGAGGAGCCGGACCAGACCGACGCGGTGCGGCTGCTGCACAGCGTGTTCCACGGATACGTGAGTCTGGAACATTCCGGTGGCTTTCAAAACACGCAGCGGGCAGCGGATGCATCGTGGTCCCGGGCCCTGGACGCCCTCGATATTGTCCTGAACAACTGGCCGCCGTCGGCCTGACGGCACCGTTTAGCGCTCCCCACTACTCGCGTTCCACGGATCAGCGACACAGACAGAGAAGGCATCCGCACCTCATGCTCCAACTCACCGCAACAGACATCCGGTCATCATTCATCAATGCTTCACTCAGGGAACGCAAGGCGCTCACCCTTCCCCGGGACCTCGAAAACCTGCCATGGGACAACCTCGACTACCTCGGCTGGCGGGACCCCAAGATCCCGGGAATCGGATATGTCATCGTTGAACTCGAGGAGGGCCTGGTCGGGATCCTGCTTCGTCAAGCCGACGGGAAGACAAGAACGCGGCCCCAATGCTCGTGGTGCGAAGACGTGCATCTCCCGAACGACGTGGTGTTCTTCAGCATCAAGCGGGCCGGCCAGGCAGGGCGCAACGGAGACACGGTCGGTACTCTCGTCTGCGCCGGCTTCGAATGCTCTGCAAACGTCCGCAAGCTCCCCCCGGTCGCCTACATCGGCTTCGACGTGGAGGCAGCACGACAGCGACGCATCGAAGCGCTGGGAACACACGTCCGCAACTTTGCACGTAGTGTCCGCGACGGAAAATAGGGCCGCCCGCAAGCTAACCCCCAATCAACGCAGAACTCAGGGTCGATTCGGTCAGGTGCCGACACCTCGGCGGGCAGGCCCTCTGGGAAGAGTGCAAGATCAGCGCGCGGAGTGGCTCCCCTGCGATGGGAAGTCATGGCCAAGCAGCCGACCACGGTTGCTTTCACGACCGAATACTGGATCACTCCATTGCAGTTCTGGGTTGTCGAGGCGCTCGATCGGACTGTCAACTTGAGATGTGCGACGCGACAGCACTTCGTTCCGAAATGTCTCCGTCAGCCGTTCGAGACCTTCTGAGTCTCCTGTCGTATCAAACTCGTAGATTGTGATCTCGACGGCCACGAACAGCTCGATCATGCGGAGTCTTTCGGAAAAGCGGATCCTGCTCCAAAACGGCGACTTGGACCATTCGTCAATTTCCGGATCGATGCCGATGCGCGGATTGAAGTGCAACTCTTCGGGCTCAACGTCACGATCGAATGTGAGGCGTCCAAGGCGGCACACACCGTTTCGGAGGGTCCGCTCACCCCATCTGAATCGAGGTTCAGCGTCACGGGGCACTCCGACGACGGGCTCGGCCTCCGCGACTCTTGCGGTAGATACGGCTAACGTCCGGTGCCTGTCGATCCGCGCTAGTCGATTGAGCCAGCCCAAGTAGTTGCCGTCCGGGTCGGAGTTGAAGGGCTGCATGGTGAGGAGCATCTCGCGGTGATGCTCCGCCAGCGGCGCCAACCTGTACAGATTTCGCTTCCAAGATGAGGCGTCATCGTAGATCGGGTATTGCAGGGCTGATTCGCCAGGCGGGGGATACTTTCGTGACGTATGCACGGCAGCAGCCCAGACGACATAATCCAGAGCGCTCCGAAGGTTGTAGAGCCATTCCCCGAAGAGTAGCGAGAGCGCGGGCGGTATGGGCGATTCGAGAAGGACCCGCATCTCGTACTCCCTGATCGACATCCGGCGCAGGTCGAATTCGAAGGGGTGAGGCTCTAGAAATCTGTTCCACACGCGCGCCATTTCCGCAGAATGCTCCTTGGCACGTTCCACTCGCAATCGCGCGGGGTCAAACTCGAGAGAGGCCACACCTGAATGCTAGGCGCAAGTCGGAGATGCTAGCGTTTCGGCAGGTGATGAGTACATTGCACCCAAGTCGGTTCGAGCCCCTGCCTGGTTCGTGCAAGCGAGACGGGAACGCCTTGCGATTCAGGGTTGCGTGCCTGGGTACCTAGGATCACTTCATGACCAACCACGGTGAATTCCCGATTGCTGAGTTCGGTTTTCCAGGCCCGCTTCGGGATCGACTGATCGCCGCAATCCTGGCCGGCACGAAGACCTCCACAAGCTCGACCTTCGTGGAGTACTCGGTAGAGGACGAACAGCTGCCGATCGTCGGGAACAAGCAGACGGTTGTGGATTCAAGCGACGCCGCGGTGGCGATCATCCAGACGGTTGCGGTCGAGATTGTCCGACTTGCTGACGTCGGCCTCGAGCATGCGCGCGACGAGGGCGAAGGATTCGACTCCGTAGCCGCCTGGCGGCGCGGTCATGAAGCCTTCTGGCACAGTGCGGAGATGCGTGACTTCCTCAACAATTCAGACTTCACAGTTGATGACGAAACGCTCGTCGTACTGGAGCGTTTTCAGTTAGTCGAGGCGCTCCGCCAGGCCGCACCGTAGTACTCGTACCGGCAGCCCAAGGTGGGCAATGTGAGGTGACTAGAGCCCGTGGATCGAGTAGCGACGATCGATCCCGGCTGAGGCCCGTCCCCAGTCGCTTCCCGCAACGCGGTCCTGGTGTGCTTTAAGCGCAGAACTGTCCTGGAAGCACTCGTCGACCTGCCACACCATAGGATCGACGGTCGGGGCGACACGGAATGAGATGCACCCGGGCTCCGCGCGCATTCGAGCCACGTGATCCGAAAGATGCTCAGCGAGTACGGCCGCCTGATCCCGATCGCGGCAGGTAAGTTGACCACTCAGGTGCACTTGGCTCATGCCATGAGCGTATATGCCGGCCGGAGAGCCGTGCCGGGAGTGTCGTATCCTGCGTGTCCCGTAAGCCGGACCCTCATGGGCACAGAACCAAGGTCCGTGCTGCGGTGAATGAGCTGTGCATGCGAGAGCGGAATTTGTGCGGCCGAGTGTGGGAATCGACACAAAACGGCCAGGGAGCTTCTAATGAAGAGACCGTCCCGTTTGCCCCGACCGAGATAATTCGCAGTCAGGCGCGTCTACAGGAACGCCCATCCCATGAATAGTGGCCTGAACCTCACGCCCGCCGCCTCCACATCCGAATGACGTTGTCCGCAGCCTCTGCCTCGACCACCACCCGCTCCCGTTCTCGCTCCGCAGCCTGGCGGGCCCGGACTTTCCCTGCCACGTCCAGCAGGTCCCACATCTGTTCACCGGTCACTGACACCCCGCGGGCGCCGATGCGCCGGGTTCGGCCGCGGATCAGGGCGGTGGGTCCGGATCATGCTGCCCCGACCTGCGCCTTCGCGTCCTGGAAGAACACCACAGCGGCATCGGAAACACTCCACCCATCAACCGCGTTCACAAGGCCTATGATCTGCTGCCTGGTTCCCTCCCCCCTGGGATTCCATGACTACTTCCGTTCGCTCGGGGCGCCGCGAAGCAGGCATTGATCCTTGTTTGGATCTTCGGCGATGTTCAGGGTCATCCGGCCAGCCGGTGAGGCGTTGCTCATGCTGTCTGCCTATACCCGGCGCCGCTGCCGGGAACCGCTGACAAGAAGGAGAATTCCCGCAATGAGCATCGGCATCCCCGTGACGAAGAAGAAGCCGCCCCCGAGCAGGTTCCACGATCCCAGGGCAGCGATCGGCAAAGTGCCCTGGGAAACGTAGAACATGACTATCCAAGCGACGCCGAAGAAGCCGCCCAGGATGGCAAGCACGAGCAGTATTGCACCCGTGACCGTGCGCCCCGTCCCTGCGGACTTGTCCATGGCGATGGCGATATTTGACACTGTGGCCCCCAAGATTTTGTTAGTTGATCAGCATCAGTACCGAGCAAAACGCCAAAGAACGGATGGGAAGTCGCACAGCCCCATCTCAATTTGAAGTCGATCCACAAGAGCGGGAAGAGACAGCTCCTGCGACCCTTCTTGGTCCGGGCCGCGCATGGCTGGGCGACCCCGGTTCCGATGCTCCGATTCGGCTTTCGACTCTCGTGCTCTCGGGCTGTTCGGCCCAGCCTCCACCGACCAAAGTCTGGCGGGACGACTTCCTGTGCCGTCCGTGTCTCCGACGCCACCAGTACACCGACCAGGCCGGGCAATGTACCCCCCGCGGCAGTTTCGATCTGCGCTGGTGCGTGCTGAGGGAACGCCGTGCGCGAGGCCGCCGATTTCGGCGTCGGTCTTACGGCAGGACGGTGATCCGTCCCTCCGTCGTCGCGTCGACGACGCCGAGCGACTTTGCGTGGGCCATGATCGCCTCCGCGTCGCTTGGCGCTCCCGAAGCTGGGACCAGCACTGATCCTCCCGAGAACCCGGCGACGCCGTCGCCGCCACCGACGACGTAGTTTGTTACCGCCACCGAGTACGTGGATGCGACGTCGATTGGTTCCCCGGCGACCCGGACGTCGCTTACGCGTGAGCCGACGGCAGCACTGGGGGAGTAGGAGTAGGAAATCCCCGACACCTGGGGGAAGCCGCCTCCCAGAATGTCCACGTGTCCAACGCCCTGCTCGAGTGCTGCGACGATCCCGGCCCCGGACGCCTGCACGACCATGACTTTGTTATCGAAGGGTGCGATGGAGTACGCGTCCCGCGTGGTGAAGTCCGGCCCTGGTGCCTCTGCGCGCAGGCCACCACCATTCATCCACCCGATCTGGGTGCCGTGGTACGCGCGGAAGGCATCCGCAACCCAGTTGCCGAGAGCTGTTTCCTGGCGGCGGGCGGCGTTCTCAGGGTTGAGCAGCGGGGTCTGGACAGTGGCGAGGACCGTGGAGAGGTTGGCCGCCATATCGGCCTCGTAGAACTTCTCGAGCTGGTGCAGACTCGGGTCCGGGGTGACCGTGTGGTCCACCTCGATCACGGACGG
The DNA here is from genome assembly GCF_004402815.1 of Cryobacterium sp. Hz7. Classification (NCBI taxonomy): domain Bacteria; kingdom Bacillati; phylum Actinomycetota; class Actinomycetes; order Micrococcales; family Microbacteriaceae; genus Cryobacterium; species Cryobacterium sp. Hz7. Next base: position 35,166 of record NZ_SOFB01000022.1, on the reverse strand, counting down.
GGCGACGATGTACTCGCCGCCCTCTTTGGTGATGTCGAGCCGGATGAGCGAGCCGATGTTCCCCTCGGGAGCCATCAGAGGGACCGCGCCGGAGTAGGAGATGACGGACTCGTACTCAGCCATCTCCTCGCCGAAGATGGCATCGATCTCCGGTACGGCCTGCGCCAACACCCGGTTGTCGTCCATCGAGTGCTGAGTCACTGCCACCACGACGTCCACCTTCTCTGTCGCTGTCATGTCAGCCACGGCGGCCCGTGCGGCTTCGACGGGATCGGTCTCGTCGAGCTGGTCGCTGGCCAAGGTCGTATCGATGGCGTCGGTCAGGCCGATGAAGCCCACTCGCACCTTGCCGATGCGCTGGACCTCCCACGTGCCTCCCGCCACGAACGGCTCGCCCTCAGCGTCGACCAGGTTGGAGGTGATCCACGGAAACTCCGACGCGGCAACGAGCTCGCGGGCGATATCGATCCCGAAGTCGAAGTCGTGCTGGCCGAAATTCGCGAGGTCTACGCCGATCTTGTTGAAGGCGTCGACCATCGGGAACCCCTTGTAAAGCCCGCCGAAGAGCGTGCCTCCGGCCAGATCGCCGCCGAAGACGACGGATGTCGCTGGATTGTCCTCACGCACCGTGTCGATCGCAGCGGAGAGACGGGCGACACCGCCGCGGTCCTGTCCGCCGGAGAGTACCGGTCCGATCTCGTGGGCGTCGTTAAAATACAGCAGGGTCGCGGAATTCGACGCGCGCGGGTTGGCGGCATCGGCGCCCTGATCGGGCGGGGCGGCCTGGGCCTGGGCCGGTGCAGACGCCGCCAGTACTATCGCAAAGGCCGGAATGGACAGGAGTCGGATCAGGGGGCGCGTCAAGGTGTGGTCCCTTCGAATTCGGAGCGTGCGTACCCGACCAAGGTCCCCGCAGGGTGTGAACGTGACCTCTCCTGCCAAGGTCATTTCAACGTCCTAATGATTAACAACTGACTTCACACTTTCCAGCGCGGCGGCTTCCAAAATAGCGGAACTCCTGATGGTCTGGTTTTTACTACACGGTGCAAGAACGGTGACGCCGACCGCGGACTTTCGCGCTCTCCCGGTAGGTCAGGCGGCTCGGGGGCGGGTTGATGAGGGCGTCCACGATTTGTGGGGTGAGGCGCTGCAGGCCGGAGATGGCATTTATTCGTTGGCGCCACAGGGTTGAGCGTAGTTCGGCGAGGTCGTCGCCGTGGGTGGGGATGTACCAGCACCAGATCTCGTTGTAGACCCAGAACGAGAGCGCATCGGCTGCTCAGATGCTGGCGGGTGATGTGCGCGTAGTGTGACCGGCATGGACGACGACCTGGGTGTGCCGAACTGTCAACGATGCTTGGTCCGTATGGTGATCTTGGGCACCGATGAAGGCCCTTTCTGATGCTGCCCGGAGTGCGGATTCGTTCGCTTCGTGTGACGTTGGCCGTCCTCGCACTACCCAGACAGCGCCGGGTTGATCCCATTGCTGACGAGGCCGAGGGCAAGCTAGTTTCAACTGCATGTGCGGCAGATACGTGGTCCCCAATACGACAGACGAGCTGCTGAGCCTCTTCGACGCCACCGGCGCCAACGCCTCCGACTGGAAGCCCTCGTACAGTGTTGCCCCCACGGACCCGGCACCTATCGTGCGCGAATGGATCCACGACGAAACAGTGCAGTAACACAGCCTGAGCGTTGAACGGTTGTCGCGCTAAAGGTACCTGAGGGCGAATCCTCAACGGGCGAGTCATGCGGGCACGTCCTGCCCAAGCGCGATGCGCAACCCAGTCGTCGCGGGGGAGTATCCGCAGGGCGTCCCTCTTGCGGATCGATGGGACTGCCTACCCAAGCTGCGATTGAGCGTTGGATGCGCTGCCTAACGGCGTATCGCTGTGCCGTCGGGCCTCTGGCCAGATAACCTCTGGCCAGATATGTTGCTCTGCCCCTACAGTGAAGTCATGTTGCACTCAACTCGGCAAGGCTCCGGTAAGCCACTCCTGCTGATCCATGGGGTCGGTTCCAGTATTGGCAACTGGAACCCGGTAATCCCGGCGCTGGCCGCTGAACGTGATGTCATCGCCGTCGACCTCCCCGGCTGCGGCGAATCCGCGCCGCTGACCGGCGAAACCACCATTGCCACGCTGACCGATTCCGTCGAAGCCTTTATCCGCGACGCGGAACTGGGTGACCTTGATCTGGTAGGCAGCTCCATGGGCGCCCGGATGGTAATGGAAATGGCACGCCGCGGGCACGCTGGCACCACGGTCGCACTGGACCCTGGTGGATTCTGGAATGACCGCCAGGCAGCGATCTTTGGTACAAGCATCAAGGCATCCGTCGCACTGGTGCGCCGCATCCAACCGGCGCTCCCCTTCCTCACGGGCAACCCTGTGGGTCGCACGGCCCTGTTTGCACAGTTCTCCGCCCACCCCTGGAAGCTGCCACAGGATCTGGTCCTGCACGAGCTTCGCGGGTTCAAGACATCGACCAGCCTGGACCCGGCTCTCAACGCGCTGATTCACGGACCCCGCCAGGAAGGCGCACCGGCCGGTTCACTCAAGGGCAAAGTGGTCATTGGATGGGGGCGGAAGGACAAGGTCACCGTTCCCAGTGAGGCGGCGCGGGCCACGGAGCTGTTCCCGGATGCAACGCTGCACTGGTTCGAAAACTGCGGTCACTTCCCGCACTGGGACCAACCAACGGAAGCGGCGCGCCTGATTCTCGATAGCACCGGCTGAGCTGCGGCTGAGCGCCCGGGCGGAGCCACCTACGGCTGAGTTGGCTTCAGAAAGGTGGAACCGGCGACGGCTGGGGATGATGCATGCAGGGAACAGCATCAGTTTCCCTGCTCGGGCGCGACAGCGGGCAACTTGATCGGAGATGTTGATTCGTGCGCCTCGGCGTCCGGGCCGCCAACCGTGACCGGCACGCCGCCGGAATCCGCAGGGCGGGATGCTGCGGTCGTTGGAGCCGGTGACGGGCCGGTACCGTCCGCTACTTTCTCCACCCGCACAGCCGCATTTTTGAACAGGGGCTGCTTGGATACCGGATCCCACTCTGTCATCGTCAGTTCGTTGGCTGCGGTGGGGTGACCGTCCGGACCGGGTCGTCCCGAATCCCAATAGCCGTAATGAAACGGTGCGAATACCGTACCCTCGCGCACATTGCTGACGCGGGCGGGAACGACAAGTGCACCGCGACGGGAGGTGACTCGTACAGTGTCACCCTCCACGATATCGAGCCGGCCAGCATCCAACACCGAGATCTCTAACCACGCCGACGGTGCCGCGTTGTTGAGCTGCCGGGCACGACCGGTGCGAGTGCGCGTGTGGAACTGGTACGCCGTGCGGCCGGTCGTGTACCGCAACGGAAAGTCGGCATCCGGCTCTTCGGATGGTGGCGCATAGGGTGCAGCCTTGAAAACGGCGCGCCCGTGAGTCTCCAGCGCACGGAACGCCTGCTCACCGGCCGAGGCACCGGTGAGCAGGTCATGGCCGAACGTTTCGCAGTCGTCTGGCTCGGTGGCGAAGACGCCGTCACCGTAGAGTCGAACTGTTCCCTCCGGATGCTCGTCGTTACACGGCCACGGAATGCCGCTTCCTCCTCGAAGTCGCGTGTAGGTGATGCCGGTGTAGTCACACGGGCGGCCTCGGCTGCAGTCCTGCCACGCGCGGAATCCGTCCTCCGGTCCGGCCCAGTCGAGCAGTGGCGCGCCCGAATTCGTGCGAAAATTCATCCGCGCCGAATAGTCAAGAAAAATATCCAGATCGCTCCTTGCCTCACCAGGCGGCTCGACGGCCTTGTCGGAGAGATGCACCGTACGATCCGCGTTGGTGAAAGTTCCTGTTTTCTCGCCCCAGCCCGCGGCCGGCAGCACGACATCGGCAAACAGCGCCGTTTCGGTGAGATAAAGGTCCTGCACGACGAGGAAGATGTTCTCTTGGCCGAGGATGGCGCGGATACGTTCCAATTCCGGCATCGAAATCGCCGGGTTCGTCGCCGAGATCCAGAGAAACTCGATGTTGCCTTGCTCGACATACTGAAAGATTTGCATCGCATGGGTTGGGGGAGCTTGGTGCGCAATGATCGAAATATCAACGTCCCATAGGGTCGCGAGCTCGCGGACGTGCTCCGAATTCTCCCAGTTGCGGAATCCGGGAAGGTCTCCGTCCGCTCCGCACTCCCGGTTGTTCTGCGCGGTGGGCTGGCCGTTCATCTGCAGCACCCCGCTTCCTGGCGCGCCGAGTTTTCCTCGCAGCAAGTGCATATTGTTCACTTGACACGATGCCGCGGTTGCCTGCGCCGACTGGTAGAAGCCCTGCAAAACGGTGGAGAGCACTCGGGCGCTCGTGCCGAAAATTTGTGCAGCTTCTCGCACATCGTCGACCGAGACACCGCAGGTTTCAGCTACTGCGTCTGGCGTCCATGGTTCCACGACGGCCCGCAATCTGTCGACTCCGATGGTGTGGGCCGCGATGTAGGCCTCATCAATCCATCCGTTCATGAACAGTTCCCGGATCAGACCATTCATCAGTGCCTGGTTCGTCCCTGGACGCACCGCAAGGTGCACGTCCGCGACCCGCGCCACCTCAGTCTCACGCGGGTCGATACAGACAATACGTGGCCGGTCGGGCCCGGCGATCCGATCGAGCACCCTCGCCCACAGCACCGTCTGCGTCTCGGCCATGTTGTGCCCGAATAGGAACATCGCATCACATTCGTCGATGTCGGCGTAGCTACCAGGCTGGCCATCCGCACCAAAGCTCTCCTTCATCGCCGCCGCCGCGGTCGCCGTGCACAATCGGGTGTTGCCATCCATGTGCGGGGTACCGATACCAGCCTTGCCGAGAATTGCCAGCGCGTAGTACTCCTCGAGAAATAATTGGCCGCTGGTATAGAACGCGTGGCTCAGTGGACCCTTGTCCGCCAAGAGCTGCCTGCTTCGCTCGACGATCCGGGACATCGCCGTGTCCCAGTCGGTCTCGACCAACTCGCCACCGATCCGGATGAGCGGACGAGTCAGCCGGTCGCCGTTCGACATACCCTGCCAACTGCCGAAGAGGCCCTTCGGCCCGAGTCGCCCATGATTGACGGTGTCGATGGCTCGACCCCGCACTCCGACCATCCGCCCGTCTTTCACCGCGATGTCGCACGCGCAGCCATTGCTGCACAGCGTGCAAGCCGACTGCACCCAACGATCAACGTCGTCCTCACCGAGGCCATCAGCCAACTTCTGATCAACACGCACCGGCCACTTCTCGCCGCGGCCAAAAGGCGTCCTGGTGCCCCAGATGTCGCCGATCCTGTCCACCATCACAACACCCTCTTCCGCTCCGACTTGTAGTCTGCGCCCGCGAGCAGCCCAGATCAACGTCCAGACGAGACTCATCCACAGTGCCCCGACACCGCCGTCGGTGAAGTGAAGCCGACCGTTTCGAGGGTCAAGTAGGCGAATGCCATGTTCTCGCCCCGCAGGTAGGGAACGATGACCTGAGCGACACGATTCATGTTTCGGTACAGCAACCTTCACCCGCACCACCCCTGGCTCACTGAGAAGGCAATATTCAGCGGTGGTTCAATGAGCGCGAGCGCGGGGCTAGCCATCATTATTGAAAGCCCGTGCTGCCGCCATGACGCCGCGCGCTCGACCGGTGGACAGCACCTCGGCCAGGGACTCGTCATCCAACTGGGGATTCATCCCTAGGAGCCACGCACGAGCTACTTTGCCCGGTTCCACCGCGAGCGGTAACTCAACAACTTGGAACGTATCGCACAGCAGCTACTCGCTCGTCTACGGCGGATGAACCGTTCCGTTGGCCCACCGTATGAGACCCCGCGCGTTCTTCGTGACGATCACTCCGAGCAGTGCCTGACCAAGTTGGGACTGCAAAGCACCAACGATGTCGCTGACTCCACGTCGCCCTCATCCGCCTGATATCCGCAACCGTGCCGAGGCTCAGAAACTCCAAAGCCGCGCCCGTCATGGGATCAATTGCAATCGGCGTAGATGAAAAGAGAACCCCAGCACCGCGATGGCGAGTGCCCGTAAGACGTTCCCAAACGCCACCCAGCTGCTCAACGCCGGCTCGAAGCACTGGCGGCGAATTCTGTGCCCCATGAAGGTTCCGCTTACGGACATGCCAGCCAAGACTTGCGTTCGGTTCGATCCGTAGGATTACGCTCATGCTCCCAACCGCTGAACTCGCAGTGCCGACGGCCGAAGACCTTGAGCTCGTTGAACTCGCAAGAGAGGTCATCGACGCGAACACGGACGCCGGGCCCGATGAAGATGGTGCACACACTATGGGCGCGGCAGTTCGAGACGCCGACGGCCGCATGTTCGCTGGGGTGAATCTGTTCCACTTCACCGGCGGTCCGTGCGCCGAGCTGGTTGCACTTGGCGCGGCGCGTGCACAGGGCGGGCGAGAAATCACGACAATCGTCGCTGTTGGCAATCACGGGCGCGGTGTTGTCGGACCGTGCGGTCGTGACCGGCAGGTCCTTTTCGATTACTACCCCGGCATCAGGGTGCTTCTTCCGACCGCCGAGGGTGTTCGTGTCGCCACCATTGAGACCCTGATGCCGTTTGCCGCGTCATGGACTATGAAGGGCGGCACTCAGCAGTTCGACGAAGAGCGTTTCCGCTGACGACCGGCGGAATCGATTGAGGTTCGCCTTGCGGACGGGGAATCCGAGTTTGAGGAGCGACGCTAAAATCCCTGTCATGGGGATTCGTCAAACATTTGCGCGTGCTCTACGGCCAGGCACGCGAGTGCGGATACTGAGTGATCCGATCTTCGGGGGCCCATTCAGCGAGCCCTGCTCCGGGACCGTCCAGTCGTCTGAACGAGCGCACGGTCTCACACCGGCAGCGGCTCGGGAAAGCAAGTTCGTCTATTGGATCGAGTTCGACACGCCGCAGGTCGACAGGGACGGTGACGGCCCATATTCCGCCTCGCAAGTATTGTCCACATACGTCCGTGCGGTCTGATTAGCTGGAACTGCGACTGCGCCCCTAACTACGCGGGATCGTCCGGTAGCCGTTCGGCTTTCGGACGCAGTTCGTCTGCCATTCAAGAACAGCACGCCTGTCGGTGCTGGGATCTACCGTCGTCTCATGGCAGGCAATCAACCGAAACATCCGCGCCACCACTACGCCAAATTCAAAGATCCACCTAATGACCGCGTGCGCATCGAGATATTCCTGGAGGCAATCAGCGACTACGCGAGCCTCCAAGCAACGTTTCCACTACCGGAGTTTCCCTCCGAAATGAGGATCACATCAGCGACGGTATCTACTGGATTGTGAACCTACACGCGGCGCTCTTACGCAAGTTCTTTACCACAGGCGAGCAAACTGAGGTTCATCGGGTGATCGATGCCGCTCGACGCCAAATGAGGCGCGAGGATGGACGCATATCGACCCATCTCAGCGAGGTGGAAAAGTATGCGCGAGCGGACAGCGTCCCGTCCCGTCTGGCTCAAAGCTTCGACGGAAACGCGACGCCGGTCTGGGAACGTGTGCTCATCGAGCTCTACGGTCGACATCTCCACAACGACTTCGGCAAATGGCACGCATCGAAACGGTTCCCGCACCGAAGCAACACCGTGCCGATGTACGAGTGGTGCGGAGCCGCGGTGATTGTCTTGGACATGCTCGTAACCGTCATCCGCGACGGAGAACGGGCGGGGGTGATCGACCTTGATGATGACAAGGCGGCCTACTTCACCGAAAGCGGAGCATTGAATCGCTAATCATGTGCTGGGCACAGGCGATTGGAGTGAATTGACGACTGCGATGATAAAACCATTCGAGAAAGAGGCCGCGCATGGCGATAGCAGGACCTGGGGATCTTCCCACTGCGTTGGACGTCCTGGAGACTGCTCTTGGCTCGCGTCCCACGCCAATGCAGCTTCGCAAGCTCACGATTCCAGAACTCGATGACTTGGCCGGTCTCTTGGGAGAGTTGTCTGAGGCACAGAGCAAGGACGCAATTCCTGGGGGCGCCTACCTCGTTGGTGGTTGGCTCGGCACCTACTGGAGCGAGCCCTTTCTCCGGGGCGACCTAAGTAGATCCCTGCTTTATTATTCCAACCTCCTAGTCCTTGACCCGCTCGCTGACTACTTTGACGATCGGTCGCGTCTGCCGACGACTCACCCGATTCGAGTGCGTAGGCCAGAGGATGCAAAATTCAACACCGTCACATCCGGTCCGGCAATATGGAGCACACATGGTACATTTATGGCGTTTAGGGACGACCCGGACAGGGCGGTCGCTCGCTTCGCTGCAATAGTCGAAAATCTCTACTCGCTGGAATCGCTAATTAAGAGCGGCGTCGTGGTTCTCCGAAGCCAGTGGCCGATTCTCTCCGATCGCAGAGACGCTTTGGCGACTTCGGTACGGCACGACGTTCGCTCGCAGGCAATGCAGTCACTGGCGCGCCAGCCCTCTACAGCAGATGACGCATTCGCCGTCTGGGACAACCTACGTGGATTGTCATTGAGCTTCTCCGGCGGCGCAATTCCCAGCGACGAGCCGTGGGAAACCCAGCATATTTTCTACTACCTGGCCAAGACCCTCGCCATCGCAGACGCCTCAGGAGCACAATACGTGCCCTCAACCGAGCGAGACCTCGAACTCCTGCGCACAAAGGTGGGCTCGGCTGCGCGGTTCACCCACCCGGGAGGCTTTTTGGAAGAAGTGGCCAGAGTGGTCGTTCCGTCATTCGATGTACCAATAGCTCGGGCGGTCGAGATGAGGGAGTCTTCATCAGGCTTTGAGGACTGGCGAAGCACGCTAGATCGAATTCGCCGGGCGGGAGCCGCTGACAATTCAGAGGAACTTCGAGAGAGAGTTCAGGACGAACTGCGACCGGCCGTTCGTGCCGTCGAGGCAGAACTTGGTCGCTCCTCACTTCTCTCGTCACTCGACAAGACGGGATCCGACTTCATCTTCACAGGCGGTCTGGCCGCAGTGGCTGCCACCGTCGGCGGTGGGAACCCCTACGTGGCGGCTAGTGCCGCCGCCACCTCGGGGCTCGTGAGCTGGATTCGGCGAGCATATGGGCCGCGATCGCAAGGCGGTCCCGATGCCGTGCTAGCTGCTCTCGTGCGCAGATCGAAAAAGAGCTGATTTCCTAAACGATGCATAGGTGCTCGTTACCCAGGCAGTCATCAGGTAGGCGTTTCCCGGTCCGACTCTCGCATTCAAGGTTGGTCTTTGGGACAAACCGCTCTAAGGCTGCCTATATCTTCCCTGCCACGGTCTGCGCCTCGACTACCGCGTGATGCTCGCGTTTATAGTTTCCTGGCCGGTGTCCATGTGCACAGGGGAGAACCTCGAGGCCGGGTATGCAGGGCGGCGCGCGTTCGGCTCCCACTCTGCGACAGGCACAGTCACGATCTGGAGCGGCTGCGGGTCATCAAATACAGCAGTGACCTCCTCCCGAGTTAGATTTTCTCGCACCGCGCTCTTCAACGGCTGGAGGGCAGCAGTGAGCTGCTCGATGATATGGCTGAGCATCTCTGCAAACTCGGTGACGAAGGAATGAGGCATCGGTGAATCGACGGTAATGCCAGTGACCTGTTGGATACTGATGTTTCCACCCACCTCCTTTTGCAAGTCGAGGAGCGGAGTCGTTGTGGTCATGTCGTTCTCCGAGTGCGCACCGTACTTGTTTCGAACGACTTTCAGGCGGGCGGTCAGTTCGGAATCCTGCGGCGATAGCTCGACGAAGGTCGCCAGGTCCGGCCGAGCGTTGGAACCGAAGGTGCGGCCGTACGCGACGACCGCGTATACACGAAGTTGCGCGGCCACCGAGGCGTCATCCGTAGCGTCGGCGGATTCCAGCGCCCCGCGCGCTTGGCGAAGGTCGTGCATGTGGCTCGCGGCCTTGATAAATGTCCGCACCGCGGGTGAATCCGGTGCCATCGTCTGCACTTGGCCAAGAACGGTGCGCATCTCACTGAGAACCTCGACTCGTGCGTAGTCCTCCGTGTCGGCGAAGCTTGCGATGCGCTGCAGTTCTCCGCCATCGAGCGGCCGGAATGTCAGGGACGCCATGAACTCACCTCGTTGACGCAGCTTCTGGGGAGCAGGAACGACGACGGGGTCGCCACTTTCGCCGGGCGCCAGGTTCTCTTCGGTCACAGTGCCACCGTACTGGGTAGATACTTGTCTCTCGGCTACACGCCGGGGCTGATGATGCGCTCCATCCAGTCTCTCGGGCGTATAAAGCGAAGAACCCGAGATCGGAGTACAAGTTGTGCGCATCGTTGGACGGGAGCGCGCTGTCGCAGCGTCCCGTAAGACGTTGGTCCATGAAACAGTCCGTTTTGACGGCTGCGCTTCCCTTCCCGTGGACAGCGGCATCGGAGTTTCCCGCTAGTCGAGACCTGCTGAGGCGATTGACATGTCGGTTCGGTGGGCGATGATCGCGGCGTGGGGTCGCTTGCCCGGATCGGTTCGAGTGTGCACCTCGTGAACCTTGAATCCTGCGGTCTTAAGCTGTGCGCTCATCTCGCCGACGGGCCAGAAATACGCGGTGGTGACGGCGTGCGGAAACGGCACGACGGCGTCGCCCTCGAAGAAGCCGACGAGGAGACTGCCGCCAGGTGCAATGCATCGAGCGAACTCACGTAAGACCGATGTCAACTCATCGGGGGCAAGGTGGATGACGGAGTACCAAGCAAGGACTGCAACTGCGTACCCGTCTGGGACGTCGAGATCGCCAAGTGACCCGATTCGGAATGAGACCGCCGGAAATCTTGCTTTCGCTCGCCCGATAAATTCTTGAACCTGATCGACGCCCTCCGCCTCGACACCGAGCTTCCTGAGGAAATCCGTCCAATGTCCAGGACCGCATCCCGCATCGATTACCGGCCCCCGCAGGTCGCTCGCCCACTGGGCGACAAGCCGCTGATCCGATTCGTGTGTATTCGCCATCGAGCCGAGCAGTGCCGTGTACTCCTCAGCTCGATCGGCATACGCCTCTCGAACCACATTGCCAGTCACGGGATCGAGTCTAAGAGGATCCTCGTTGGGGTTCCGCATTCAGCCCTTAGGTTGGGGGGATGGATGAAGAGGTTCTGGCCGGGGGAAACTCGAGCACGGTCGTGCGGGTAGGCGACACCGTTCACCGCCCCGCCGGACCTTGGACTCCCGCGGTACATCAACTTCTGACCACACTCCTCGCGGCGGGAGTTGCGGAAGTACCTGAGCCCTTTGGCCTGGACGAGCAGGGCCGCGAAGTGCTCTCCTGCCTTCCGGGAATAGTCGGCAACTACCCAATGCCCAGCTGGATCTGGTCGACCACGATCCTCCACGAGGCCGGGTCTTTGCTTCGACGGGTGCATGACGCCAGCGCACCACTCGCGAACTCGGCCACCGTATGGCAGCTGCCGGCCCACGAGCCAGTCGAGGTGGTGTGCCTGAACGACGTCGCACCGTACAACATGGTCTTCCAAGACGGGCACATCACCGGTCTTATCGACGTGGACATGGCCTCCCCCGGGCCTCGGATTTGGGATCTCGCCTACCTCGCCTATCGGCTCGTCCCGCTCGGCGAGTACGCAGACGATGACGCTCCGGGCTGGGATGCTCGCCCCGGCCGGCTCGATGCGCTCATTCGTTCCTACGGCCATGAGTTCGACCAGGCTGCCGTTCTTCGGGCTGCAGCAGACCGCTTGGAGGATCTTGCCGCTTTCACGGATCAACGTGCCGCCGACACGGCTCGCCGTGATTTCGTGGAGCATGCCGCACTATACCGACGCGATCGCGTCCGAATTCTCGAAATGATTGCAAGCCAGTGGGCCTCGTGAACGCAGATATACAGGTAATCCAAGTCAACGATCCGCGCCTGCAACACCAAACCCAGGCGGGGTACGTCGTTGTCGGCGAATCGTGGGGCGCCCGCCTGCGCCTGAGCGATCCGCCCGACGTGACGGTGCTGAACGCGGCGGTCGTGGCGGCAACGGACCAAGGATTCCTGATCGAGGAACTCGACGCCAGCTGGGCGCCTCAGGTCACAGCGCTCGAAGCTTTGAATCACGCCGATTACCCCTACACGCCAGCGACGGCCGTGCCGCAGCGCGACGAGTCCGACGTACTCGAACTGTGGAGATCCGGGTGCCGCCTATTTGGCGCCATAAATGACGGGCAACTCGTGGCCGTCAGCGCACTTTGCCTGACTACCGCGCGCGCAGAAACCGAATTCACGTCCGTCCACCGCTCTTACCGCCGCAGAGGGCTCGCCGTTGCCGTCAAGGCCGCATCAATCACAGCCTCGGCCGACGCCGGCGTCAGGATCTTCGGCACGGGTGGTGCTCAAATCAACTCCGGCAGCATCCGCATGAATGAACATCTCGGCTATGCCGTCGAAGAACGCTGGCTCAGCCTCACGATGCCGCAATAGATCAAGAACACGCGCCCGGATGAGGTTCCCCGTAAGGGACGACAGCGAGTGTCGAACTCGGTGCGGATGAGTTGTGTGCGAGCGCGGAAAGCGACATAGGCTGGGCTCGGGGCGCACCCGCGCGAACTGGATATACCCATCGGCCAAGAACGTCTCCGGCCGGCAGCTGCCGCCACACTCCGGGCAGAGGTGCTTGCCCTTGTCCGTGCGAGGAAACACTGCTCTAGATTCCCGTCAACGCAGCGTATTTCCCTGAGCCGTTCAGTGCGGCGTAGAGCGTCTGGCGCGACACCCCGAGGTCGCGGGCCACCAACGCCTTCGGCACTCCAGCGTCGATCCGCTCGCGTGCCTGTGCGATCTGGCCCAGTGCGAGCTTCGGAGCCTTCTCGTATTTCCCGTCCCGTTTCGCGATGGCGATGCCCTCTGCCTGCCGCTCGCGGATGGTCTTGCGCTCCAGCTGGGCGATCGCGGCGAGAACCGTGAGCATGAACTCGCCCTGAGGGGTATCTGAATTCAGAGCGGGATTGTCGACGAACTCCAGCGCGACGCCCTTCGCTTTGAGCTGTTCGACGAGTGCGAGAAGGTCAGTCGTCGAACGTGCGAGGCGATCCGGTGACTTCACGCGCACCTTGTCGCCATCTCGCACGTAGGCGAGCATCTCCTGGAGCTGTGCCCGATCATGATCGTTCTTGCCCGAAACCTTTTCGGAGTACATCTTGTCCACCGCGCCGAGCGCTTCTACCTGCCGCACTTCGTTCTGGTCGGCGGCGCTAACTCGCACGTAGCCAACGACCTGTCCTTTGTGTCCAGTCATGTTTTAGATCCCCCGTCGCTTCTGTCCAATTATATAGGACATTCACCCTGATTGACGCGACTCTCGGGCGATCTGGACCTGCTCAATTGGGTACACCCTGGTGGACATTGGGGGGTCGTCTGAGGCCGGGAGAACGTTGGCGTCGCATAGCTCCGGCGCCACTCGCGCGGTCATTCTGGGGTCGAGACCGGGATAGTGGCGGTCAGTACTTCGGCGACGTGGGGTCCGGAACTTCGGGCGGGACGAATCCCGCGTCACTCGGGTGGTGGTAGAGGCACCTAGTCGCAGTCTTGGCGGTCGACCGATTGAAATACTGCTCGAGCCGGACAGTGCCCGGGCGGATCTGATCGAAGACACCCAGTTGCGCTCCTTGCTGTCGGTCGAAACCGGAGATCTGAATCTTGTCTCTCATCATCAAGCCGAGCTTGCGACTGATCGGATAGAGCACCTCCTTCGCGACCGCGAAGGGCGCGCCGGCCCAGCGTCCAGCGTCGTAATCGAGTGGCGGAATAGAGCTGACGGGCGAGTCTGACGTTATGAGCGAGCGATTGGTGAATCGCACCAAGTCCCATGGACGGTCCATTAACTGAGGCATCCACTCTTCGGCGAGCGTCGCGATCTGGTGTGCATGCATGTCGGTGGATGTCATCGCGGAGCCGTCGCCGTTGGTCCCGATGGCGCCCGAGGCCTCCAGAGCGCCCCGATACCGGGGCCCCTCACCAGCTGAGCTGCAATGAAGAATGACAACTGTCGACGTTCAAAAAAGCTCAGCGGCCACTGCCCGTCGATGATTCTCTTGAGAATCGCCGCAGCGTCACCCTCGACCACGGCAAGCGCGGTTTCGAGCGCGAGCGGTCCGGAGAGATGGTCGGGTGCAAGCCGGTAGAAGTGGGTCTTGCTCGCGGCTTTTCTCACGGGCGTCGAGAACCGTCTTCCATCAGACACCTGCACGGCGACCAGCCGCTCTGACCGGGCGAATCCTCGCAGGTAGAACTGCGGAACAACATGGTGGCGTTTTGGATGGTCGGGCACGGTAATCCGGTCACGTCACGAGCGCGTGGCAAATCAAGCGTGGAAAACGAATTACGCGGGCACGATCATTCCTTAGAACAGACAGGAACATGACACTCAGCCCACCCCTCTAGCCCAGGTCCGTCTCCGTCCGTATGCTTCAAGGATGACAGACTTCAGCACAGGCGACCGGGTCAGTTGGGCGACGTCTCAGGGGCGAACTCAGGGGGAGGTAATCGAGAAGAAGACGAGCGATTTTGACTTCGCGGGCAAAACGTTCCACGCCTCGAAAGATGACCCTGCATTTATCGTGAAATCTGAGAAAACGGATGCCGAAGCCGCGCATAAGGCTGGTGCCCTTCGCAAGCTGTCGCCACGTTAGGGGCAACTCAGCGCGCGACCGTGGCCAGCACCATGCGCCGCCTGGGTTGGTGAGCATCAGCCCCAAACGCTGGCGCACCACCACGGTCAGCCAAACCGAGGACGCCTATCCGGTCGTCGCCGTCAAACGGCAGTGGGATACCGGGGCTCTGAACCAGGTCTGGTGGGCGATATCACCTACCTGAGGACCTGGGAAAGGTGGCTGTATTTAGCCACCGTGATCGACGCGCACTCGCGCCGCGTGATCGGCTGGGCCATCGCCGACCACATGCGAACCGACCTCATCCAGGACGCCCTGATCATGGCCATGGCGCTCTGCGGTGAGCGGCCCGAGCAGGTGATCTTTCTTTCCGATTGCGGCACCAAATACGCGTCAGCGCAGATCACCGCGTTCGCTAAAGCGCACCGCATCACCCGGTCGATGGGCTCCACCGGGGTCTGCTGGGACAACGCGATGGCGGAAAGTTTCTTCGCCACGCTCCAGACCGAGTTCTACCACCGACGCGTCTAGCCCAGCAACAACAAGGTATCCCGGGAAGTCGGCGCCTGGATCGAAGACCGCTACAACCGGCGCCGCCGGCATACCTCCCTCGGCCAGATCAGCCCCGTCGACTTCGAACTGTAATACTCAAACCAGAACGCGGTCTTCGCTAAAGCCGCGTAACCCCGTGTCCACTAACCGTGGGCAAGGCCACAAGGCGCTCGCTCAGCGAACCGGACCGGCGATCCGCTCGTCGTGACAAAAACTCGACCGGCTCAGCCGGTCGCTGGAGAACCTCCTCGATCTAGCGAACTCCCTCCAGGAGTTCGGAGACACGGGCCCCACGATCTACCGGCGCCGGGCCAAACCATGAGCCTCGGCCGTCCGTCGGAGAAAGAGTCAGCAGCTCATCGACCTTGAGCAGCGACATTCCCGCTGGGGACTACTCCCCGATTCGGCAAATCGGGAGATCGACAAGATCGGCGACTTCGGACAGGCGACGGCGGGGGTCGTATCCGATGTCGCATCGGACGTCGGAAATGCCGTCTCTGATGGCGCCGAAGCAGTAGGCGACTTCGTCGAGGATGCGTGGCCATGGTGACCTTGCCCCGTCGGCCTGAAAGAATAGGACCATGACAGACGCCACCACGTCGATGCCGAGCATCGCCGAAGACGTCCAGCTGATGCTCCAGCAGAGGCCGGGACAGCTCGAACCCGACCAGATCATGCCGGGCGCCGGCGCTTTGATCGAACTCGCGCTCGAAGGACGCATCCGGACAGACCCGAAGGCCGGATTTCTAACCGAGCCCGCTGACAACGCCCGCCTCGTGGTCGTCGACGACTCGCCGACCGGGTCCGCCATGTTGGATGAGGCCCTTGCAGCGGTATCTGCTCGGCGACGACCCCCATTCGCCTACAAGGTGCTTCAGCCGGTGACTGTCGCCGTGGTGCCCCACCTCTATGTGGCACTCGTCGAGCGCGGGGTCGTACGCGAAACCGGCGGCTATCCGACCGGACGTAATCGACTCGAGATCGCCGACGAGTCTGTGTTCCTCGAGCGCAAGTCCGTTCTGGCGCGGGCGCGGACCCTGCCAGCAACGGTATCGGATCCCCGAATCGGGGCGGTCATCGACCTGCTGCGTAACAACGGCACGTACCGTGGAGAGTCGGGTCTGCTGTCGATCATCGCCGGGGACTGGTACCCCCCCAGCGACGAGGGACGTCATCTCGTCGATACTTCGCGGCGTCCGCCATATGTCCACATCGCAATGAATGCGTGACCGTACGACTTTCCACGGGAGAGGATGAACATGACCGATACCGAAACGATGACCCCCACGTCTTCGTTACCCGCGACGCCGGCGTCCCCGAATGTGGATGACATCGGTTTCTGGGTGCACGAACTGCAGTATCTGTTCAGCATCTCGCCTGCAGACAGCGCGGATCGGCAAGGGCTTCGGTGTTCTCGGTTCTCGGGGTCGGTGTGGGCGTTCTCAACATGGCTACCGGCGTCAACGGGATGTCGGACGGCGACGTCAGCTCAGACGACAGGTGGGCTCTCGCCGATGGTGTCGCGGGAATGATCACGAGCATCGGTTCGTTCTTCCCTCCGCCCGCGGGAGAGGTATTTGCAGGTGTCGGCGCGGCCTATACCGCCGGACGCTGGGGTCGGATCGCGAAGGCCAATGAAGAGGGCGGCGACGTCATCAAAGCCATGATCGGGAGCATCGGCGCGAACCCACGGAAGGGCGCCACCCACACCCGCGCTGACATCCTCGACGAGCTGCTCATCGACGATGTGGCGGCCCTCGGTGCGTCCCAATATCCCGGCGGGTTCCAGTCTCTAGGACCATGCCCCATGTTGCCCCACGTCAATTCGCCCAGGCGACCATCCATACGGGTTTTGTCTAGCAGCCGGGAGACCAGTCCGACAGACCCCCGAACAAGTGTGTGAGTCGCAAAGCTAAGCGGCGGTATCGCGTTGGCGCATTGTGGCCGGTCGTGCGTGTTCCCAGTCTTCCTCGTCAGTCTCAGCGCAGATCGTCGAGACCGGTATCGCTGGCGTAGGCGGTGAGAAATACGCGCGTGGCCTCCGCTGCATGGGCCCTCATTGCGGTGGTCGTCGGGATGGCCTCGTCGCCCAGGAGCATGGCTTCGTTGACCAGCGCGGCGAGTACCAGCCAATTCAGGGTCGTGGCTGCTACTGCTGGGCTCGGTGTGCTCAGGAGTCCGCGCTGTACAGCTTGGAGATGACGATGGCCAATGATTGGATCGATCGTTGGGGACCGTTTTCGAATAGGGCTTGGGCCAGTTCGGGGAAGCGGCTGACCTCTCCGCTCACTAGGCGTCGTAGGCGGAGCAGCCTCGGTGTCATGACGATTCGCATCTCGGTGACCTGTCGAACAAGACGGTCGTCTTTACCGTGACCGATTCGAACATGGTGACGCAGACGTTCTCCGCGACGACCAACGCCATTGGAGTGGCCAGCATCACCGTGCCGCTCGCCTCGAGCGTGTACGCGGTCAAGGCCGAGTTTGCTGGCAACGACTACTACCTGGGATCTGCGACTGCTGCCGACACGCTGGTTACCGTCCAGGCCACCGGGGCCAAGGTGACCGGTGGCGGTTGGACATCCATCTCGACGGGCCGTACGTCATTCGGGTTCAACGTGATCCCCGAAGCCACCGGCTTCAAGGGACAGTTCCAGTTGCGCGCCAAGGCCGACAAGGCCAAGTTCCACGGCAACACCGCGATCAGCCTGGTCGTCTCAGGGAACACGGCGACGTGGACCGGCGGCGGGAAGTGGAACGGCACCGCGGGCTACACCTTCCAGGTGTCGGTCGTGGACAACGGGGCCTCAGGGGGGAAGAAGGGCGACACGATCAAGGTCGTGATCAAGAACCCCTCCGGTACCGTGGTCTTCACCACGGGTTCGACGCCGGTGGCCCTCAGGGGCGGCAACATCACCATCCACTGAACCGAGGAGTTGTGCGGCCAGTTGGGTGCTGGCCGCACAACCTCTGCGCGGGTGACGGCAATGGCTCTGACTGCGGGCTCAGCGCGGCCAGCGACGCGGAACATGGGCGGTTCTGCGCCGACACCGTCTGACCGAAGCGTAGAGACGACCAACGCCACCGCGGTGACCTATACGGGAAGCGCGCGCAGCGCCACAGGGGTGGCGCAATAATCGCTGTCCAATCGTGGCGGGCGCCTGCCGCGGGATCCTCGGCACAACGCGTGTCCAATCTGGTCGTCGGGCTTGGTGACCGCGAGGGATGCTGCGGTTGCATAGTTGGGTGCAGATGACCCGGCACGGGTACGCCTTGTCCGCGCGGACCCGGTCTGGGCATCCTTGGAAGGCAACACGGAAACCTTCAGTTCGGCGAGCAGTCGGGGTAGCGCGGGGGAGTCCCCGGACTCGGCAACGGGGTCAGCGACAAGCCTTAGGAGCGTGGGCCAGTCGTAGCAGTGTCTAAAACGCCGGTCGCGTTCCCGGGCTTTGGTATGGGGTCTGGAAAACTACTTGTGAGCGATTCGGATGGTCTGTTTCCCGCGACGAAGCTTGAGCATGTTGACCTGGTCGTGGATGACGGTGTTGAGGCTGGCGCGAATGTGAATAAACGGTTTTGAGTGTTCGAGCCGGCGGCGGTGATGTTGGTGCCACATCGCTGGTTGAGTGGTTGCCGCAGAATCACCTCTCTCCCTTCATCGCGGATATCGTCGAAACCCAGCTCGACCTGACGAAGGTTTACGCGTCGTATGCAAAGTCGAAGGGACAGCCGCCGTATGACCCCCGGCTGATGGTGCGTGTCCTGCTCTACGGGTATTGCGTCGGGATCCGGTCATCGCGGGAGCTGGCACGGGTCCGCGTGGATATGGTCGCGTTTCGCTGGTTGGCCGCGCAGCAGGCCCCAGATTTTCGTTCCATTGCCCAGTTCCGGAAACGCCACCTCTCCAGCTTGGGGAACGTGTTCTTGCAGGCGTTGGAACTCGGCCGCACTGCCGGGATGGTGTCGCTCGGGCAGGTCGCGTTGGACGGCACGAAGGTGTGCGCGAACGCGTCCCTGCGCAAGGCGATGAGTCACGGTCGGTTGACAGAGAAGCAGAAGGTCCTCGCCGCTGAAGTCTCCGCGCTGCTGGCTGACGCGGACGCGATCGGCGTTGCCGAGAATGCGCGGTTCGGGAAAGACAAACGCGGCGATGAGTTGCCGCCGGAGCTCGCGCGGCGGGAGTCCCGCCTGGTGAAACTTGCCGAGGCGCGCGCTGCATTGGAGGCCGACGCGGCCGCTCTGGCTCGGAAGGACGCGGATAAGAAAGCCCGGGACAAGACTTTAGTGTCGGGCTATTCATGCATGGCTACGACCTATCACAAGGCGAAATAATCCTGCTTAAAGGGTACGTAACCCCGTCGGCGAGGTCCTTACGCGGTTGGCTATTTCGCGAGGAATGCGAGTACGTGCTGGTTCCATTCGTCCTTGTGCGAAACGGTGACCCCGTGCGGGGCGTCTGTGATCACGACGAGTTTGCTGCCGGCAATGGCCTCGTGAGTACGTTTGCCACTCACCTCGAATGGCACGATGGTGTCGGAGTCACCGTGGATGACCAGAGTCGGCACCGTGATTTTCGTAAGGTCGTCGCGGAAGTCGGTAGTGGAGAATGCGGTTACGCAGTCGAGCGTCCCCTTCGGCGATGCCAGTTGAGCGATGTCGAGATTATAGGCAATCTGCTCGGAGCTAACCTTTGGAGTGTTGACCGGGGACGGCTTGCCGGCGGTGAAGAACATCTGCAAAAATTCGTGCAGGAACGCCGGCCGGTCTCCGGTCAAGCCGTCGTGGAACCATTGAGCCAAATCGGCGTCGACGCCCCCGTCAGGGTTGTCATCCGATTTCCAGAGGTAAGGCGGCACGGCGCTGGCGAAGACGAGCTTGGCGATGCGGGCGGTGCCATAGGTACTGACGTATCGAGCGAGCTCTCCACCGCCCATCGAGAATCCGACGAGGGTGACCTCCCGCAGATCGAGGGTATCGATCACGGCCTTCAGGTCGGCGGCGAACGTGTTGTAGTCGTACCCATCCCAAGGCTGTGACGACTGGCCGAACCCGCGACGGTCAAAAGTGATGACCCGGTAGCCGGCCTCGACCAGTGCGGGTACCTGCCCCTCCCAGGACCTACTACTCAGGGGCCAACCGTGGATCAGTACGACGGGCTTACCGGCTCCGACGTCTTCGTAGTGCAGTTCGACGTCGGGACCGTTGTGATCCGGGGCGGTGATGAAGGGCATGGTCTCTCCTCTTAATCGGGGCGGTTCGTTGGAGGCAATCGAAATGTGCAATAGAGACAATAGGGGTTCGCTGGGAGAACGCTGAGCTGATGAGCACAGAGGCAAACCGTGTCACCATCACCGCTCCGCGGAAGGGGCAGCTTAAAACCGTCGGACGCCGAAACGAATTGCCTGGCGAGCCGCAGCCCTCCACGCACGGCGCACTTCCTTGCGGACGCTGCTGAAGTACGTCTTCTCAACCGACGTCAGTGCGAACACTTAGCTCTACTATCCATGGCGTCCTGGATTAAGAAGTGAGGTGTTTTTGAGAAACCCGGTTCAACCCTGTTTCCCAGGATGACAGTCTCGTGTTAGGTGTTGACCATCCGCGTTCACGGGCACCACTAGCGGACTGCAAGGGCGATATATAGAATCTCCCCATGGCAGCTGCTCCAGTGCCTGCCGGTTTGGACGGAAAAGCGTCGGACACCATGTTGGCGCTAGGCCGTTTTTTCACTCGGTGGGACCAAACAGATGATGGGCGCGCAGTGTTCCGTGAAGGCGGGCGCAAGGGCGATGTGTTCTACCGCGACCGGTGGAGCCATGACAAGGTGGTGCGTTCCACCCACGGGGTGAACTGCACGGGGTCGTGTTCGTGGAAGGTTTACGTTCGGGACGGCATTATCACTTGGGAGTCGCAGCAGACGGATTACCCGTCGGTGGGCCCCGACAGTCCGGAGTACGAGCCGCGGGGGTGCCCCCGTGGTGCGGCGTTCAGTTGGTACACCTACTCACCCACGCGGGTGCGGTATCCGTACGCCCGTGGAGTTCTCGTCGAAATGTACCGTGAGGCGAAGGTTCGTCTCCAGGACCCCGTGCTCGCTTGGGCCGACGTTGTGGACGACCCTGAACGACGTCGTTGCTACCAGCAGGCGCGAGGGAAGGGCGGGCTCGTCCGGATTCCGTGGCAGGAGGCGATCGAAATCGCCGCCGCCGCCCACGTCCACACGATCAAGAAGTACGGTCCGGATCGGTGTTCCGGGTTCTCCCCGATCCCGGCCATGTCTATGGTGTCGCACGCGGCGGGTAACCGGTTCATCCAGCTCATCGGCGGGGTGATGACGTCTTTTTACGACTGGTATGCCGACCTTCCCGTGGCCTCTCCGCAGGTGTTCGGCGACCAGACAGACGTGCCTGAATCAGGTGACTGGTGGGATTCCACCTATCTGATGATGTGGGGATCAAACGTTCCCGTGACGCGCACGCCTGACGCGCACTTTATGGCGGAGGTGCGGTATCGCGGCACAAAGGTGGTCGCGATCAGCCCCGACTATGCCGACAATACGAAGTTCGCCGACGAGTGGCTGCCCGCCCAGGCCGGCACTGACGCGGCGCTTGCGATGGCGATGGGGCACGTGATGCTCAAGGAATTCTTCGTCGACCGGCAGGTGCCCTATTTCAGCGGCTATGTGCGCCGCTACACAGATCTGCCCTTCCTTGTCCGGCTCGAGGAGCACGCTGGCGGTGGGCTGGTGCCCACGAAATTTTTGATGGCGGCTGACTTGCCCGACAAGGCGCATATTCCGGATGCTGCGTTTAAAACGGTCTTGCTTGACTCAGCCACTGGCGCTCCCGTGGTGCCCAATGGTTCCATCGGCTACCGGTACGGTGAAGCGGGTAAGGGCAAGTGGAACCTCGACCTCGAGGGTGTCGACCCGGCGTTGAGCCTTCTCGACGAGTCCGTCTCAGGCCAGCCCCCGGAGACCGCTGAGATCCGGATGCCCTGCTTCGAGGCACCCTCCGGGGAGGGGTCGATCGTGACTCGCGGCGTTCCCGTCCGGCGAGTGGCCGGGCACCTGGTAACTACGGTGTTCGACCTGATGCTCGCTCAATACGGGGTTGGGCGTCCAGGACTGCCGGGCGACTGGGCGACCGACTACGACGACGCGTCGACGCCGTACACGCCGGCCTGGCAGGAGGAGATCACGAGCGTGCCGGCCGCCGCGTGCATCCGGGTGGCGCGAGAATTTGCCCGCAACGCTGAGGAATCGAAGGGGCGGTCCATGATCATTATGGGGGCCGGTATCTGCCAGTGGTTCCACGGTGACGCCACCTACCGTGCGGTTCTCTCGCTCGTGATGCTCACCGGATGCATGGGGCGAAACGGCGGCGGATGGGCGCATTACGTCGGCCAAGAGAAAACCCGTCCGATCACGGGATGGATTTCTCTCGCTAACGCTCTGGACTGGAGTCGACCGCCGCGCACCATGATCGGTACCGGGTATTGGTACATGCACACCGACCAATGGCGCTCAGATGGGTACTCGGCCGACTCGCTCAAGTCCCCTCTCGCTGATGGGCACTTCGACGGTATGCACACCGCGGACACGATCGCGCAGTCGAACAGGCTCGGTTGGATGCCGTTCTACCCTCAGTTCGACCGCAACCCGCTCGACCTCGCCGACGAGGCGCAAGCGGCGGTGGATGCGGGGGAGGCGCCCGACGCCCCCACCTGGATCGCCGATGCCCTCAAAAGCAGGCGGCTGACCCCCGCCATCGACGATATCGACGCTCCCGAAAATTGGCCGCGCACCCTGGTGCTCTGGCGCTCCAACCTTTTCGGCTCATCTGCCAAGGGCAATGAGTACTTTTTGCGCAACCTTCTCGGCACTCACAACAACGTGATGGGTGCCGACCACATGAACGCTGCCCGACCGCGTGATGTGAAATGGCACGACGAGGCTCCGGAAGGAAAACTGGACCTGCTCGTCTCAGCTGATTTCCGGATGACGTCAACCACACTGTTGTCGGACATCGTCTTTCCGGCCGCAACTTGGTACGAAAAACACGACCTTTCCTCTACCGACATGCACCCCTTCGTGCACGCCTTCAGCCCCGCAATCGACCCACCGTGGGAGGCGAAAACCGACTTTGACACGTTTCGACTGCTCGCCGAGGAGTTTTCCCGGCAGGCGGTGACGCACCTCGGCACCCGACGGGACCTGGTCAGTGTGCCGCTGCAACACGATACGCCGGGGGAGATAGCGCAGCCGGGTGGAGTGGTGCGCGACTGGCGGAACACCGATATACCGGCGGTCCCCGGTCAGAATATGCCTGTCTTCTCGATCGTCGAACGGGACTACACCGCTATCGCGGAGAAGCTAGCCACGGTTGGACCCCTCGCGGAGGAACGCGGTTTCACCGTGAAGAACATCACCTATCGGATGGGGCACGAGATCGAGCTGCTCGCCCGAAGCAACGGGGTGATGCTCGGTGGCGCGGGGAACGGCCGCCCGGCCATCGATACCGATGCGAAGTTCGCCCAGGCCATCCTGAGCTTTTCCGGCACCACCAATGGCGAACTGGCCGTGCAGGGGTTTCGCGAACTGGAAGAGCAGACCGGCATGAAGCTCGTCGACCTTGCCGAGGGATCCGAAGAGAAGCGGGTGACCTTTGCGCAGACGCAAGCGGGGCCCGTCCCTGTCATCACTTCGCCTGAGTGGTCCGGGTCGGAGACTGGTGGGCGTCGATATTCCCCGTTCACGATCAACGTCGAGCGGCTGAAACCCTGGCACACCCTCACCGGCCGGATGCACTTCTTCCTCGACCACGACTGGATGCGCGACCTCGGGGAGGCCCTCCCGATTTACCGACCACCGCTGGATATGCAGCGCCTGTTTGGCGAACCTCGGTTTGGCCCGAACGGAACCACCGAGATCACAGTGCGCTATCTGACTCCGCACTCGAAGTGGTCGATCCACTCAGAATATCAGGACAACCTTTTTATGCTGTCTCTATCGAGGGGAGGACCGACGGCTTGGATTAGCCCCATGGATGCGGCGGCCATCTCGGTCTCTGACAATGACTGGATCGAGTGTGTCAACTTCAACGGCGTGTACGTGTGCCGCGCCGTGGTCAGTCATCGGATGCCCGCGGGAGTCGTTTACGTTTACCACGCGCAAGAGCGCACAATCGATGTACCCAAGTCGGAGGCGACGGGCCGCCGGGGCGGAATTCACAACTCGCCCACCCGCCTGCTCGTCAAACCCACCCACCTCATTGGCGGGTATGCGCAGCTGTCGTACGCCTTCAACTATCTGGGCCCTACCGGGAACCAGCGTGACATGGTCACCACAATCCGAAAGCGTTCCCAGGAGGTGCGGTACTGATGCGCGTGATGGCTCAAATGGGCATGGTGATGAACCTCGACAAATGCATCGGGTGCCACACCTGCTCGGTGACCTGCAAACAGGCGTGGACGAATCGCGCCGGAACCGAATATGTCTGGTTCAACAACGTGGAAACCCGGCCGGGGCAAGGGTACCCGCGTCGCTACGAGGACCAGGAACAGTGGAAGGGGGGTTGGCAGCTAAACAAGAAGGGCCGACTTGTGCTGAAGGGGGGCGGACGCCTGAAGAAGCTTTTCGGAATCTTCGCAAGCCCCGTGCAGCCCGAGTTGAAGGATTATTACGAGCCCTGGACCTATGACTATAAAACACTGATCGACGCACCGCTGGGAGACGACTTCCCAGTGGCCCGCCCGAAATCCTTGATCACGGGCGAGGACACCAAAATCAGTTGGTCGGCGAACTGGGACGACGACCTCGGCGGCGCCCCTGAGATGGGTCACCTTGACCCCATCGTGGAGAAGGTGCGGAGGGAGTCGGAGGACAAGATTAAGTTCGCCTTTGAACAAACTTTTATGTTTTACCTTCCGCGGATCTGTGAGCACTGCCTCAACCCTTCCTGCATGGCATCGTGTCCATCCGGTGCCATCTACAAGCGCGTGGAAGACGGCATTGTGCTCGTCGATCAGGACAAGTGCCGCGGTTGGCGCCAGTGCATCACCGGCTGCCCGTACAAGAAGATCTACTTCAACCACAAAACCGGCAAAGCCGAGAAGTGCACCTTCTGTTATCCGCGGGTGGAAATTGGCCTCCCCACAGTCTGCTCCGAAACGTGTGTCGGGCGCCTCCGCTATCTCGGCTTGTTCCTCTATGACGCCGACCGCGTCACCGACGCCGCAGCGGTGACGGATGTCACCGACCTGTACGAATCGCAGATGGACGTGCTCCTCGACCCGAACGACCCCGAAGTGGCCGCTGCCGCCCTTGACCAAGGCATTCCCAGCGATTGGCTGGACGCCGCACGGAAATCGCCCGTGTACGCTCTCGCGAAGGTGTACAAGGTGGCGTTACCGCTGCACCCGGAGTATCGCACGATGCCCATGGTCTGGTACGTGCCCCCGCTGTCTCCCATTGTCGATCTCCTGAGCGAACAGGGCCACGATGCCGAAGACAACGGCAACCTCTTTGGCGCCATCGACGCGCTGCGCATTCCCGTCGAGTACCTCGCCGAACTTTTTACCGCTGGCGACACCGACAAGATCACCGAGGTTTTGCGCAAACTCGCGGCGATGCGCGCCTACATGCGCGGCATCACGATGGGACAAAAACCTGACCCGTCGATCCCAGCGGCTGTGGGGATGACGCCAGGCAACATGTATGAAATGTACAGGTTGATGGCGATCGCAAAGTACGACGAGCGCTACGTTATCCCCAAGGCGCACGTCGAGCAGGCGCATGACCTGGAGGAGATGGGCTGCTCGGTCGATTTCGAGGGCGGGCCGGGCATGTACGAAGACTCGCCGTTCGGGGAGGCGAGTGGTCGACCGACGCCCGTCGCCGTGGAGAACTTCTACGCGCTCAAAGATCGGCAGACCTCCGACACTCCCGCCGGCGAGCAGTCGCTCCGGGGCCGCGTAAACCTCCTCAACTGGGACGGCAACGGAAGCCCCGTGGGTTCTTTCTCCGAGAAACGCGACCAGCCGCGCGCTGCACCGCCGTCACCGGCTGATTTGCGCCCACCGACGGATGGCGGTGCGCTGTGAGGCGCGACCGGGCTGCAGCTCATAGCCTGGCGCAGCGGGTCTTCTACCAGGCAGCCTCGTGGTGCCTGTCGTATCCGGACGCTCAACTCGTGGGAAGGTGCGAGTTGATGCGGTCCGCACTGGCCGAACAGGGCCCGGCAGCACCTGATCTCACCGCGGTCATCGCGTACCTTGAGAACACCGCGATCGGCACCCTTCAGCGCTCCTACGTTGAAACGTTCGACCTCAGTAAGCATCATCCGCTCTACCTGTCCTATTGGACGGATGGCGACACCCGGCGCAGGGGCGACGTGCTGGCTGCGTTCAAGCAGGTGTACCGGGGGAGCGACTATCTGACCAATACGCACGGTGAGTTGCCCGACTTCTTGCCGCTG
The DNA here is from genome assembly GCF_004402815.1 of Cryobacterium sp. Hz7. NCBI lineage: Bacteria > Bacillati > Actinomycetota > Actinomycetes > Micrococcales > Microbacteriaceae > Cryobacterium > Cryobacterium sp. Hz7. The sequence continues at coordinate 8,541 of NZ_SOFB01000022.1, read as the reverse complement.
GTGCTCGAGTTCGCGGCTGTGGCCAGCCCAGTAGCAGGCCGGGACCTGCTCATCCAGTACCGGCCCAGCGTCGAAATGCTCCGGCTTTCACTCACGGAGCACGGGTCGCCGTACGCCACCGTGATGGACGGCATTTGCGCCACACTGCCAGGCCCCTCGCCCGCCGACCGGCAGGCCGTGCAAGCCATGGCCGGCGTCGGCCCCCCCGCCGAAAGTGTCGGACTTGAACCGTACGACCCGCGCCTGCTTCCTTTGAACGCGAGCTCGTGATGTGGGACGTGCTGCTCTGGGGAATTCTCCCCTATGTGATGGTGGCGATCCTGATCAGTGGAACTATCTGGCGCTACCGTTACGACCAATTCGGTTGGACCACCCGCTCGTCCCAGCTCTACGAATCCCGGCTCCTGCGCATTGGATCGCCCATATTTCATTTCGGGTTCCTCGCCGTCATCGCCGGGCATTTCTTCGGCCTGGTGATCCCGATGTCCTGGACACTCTTTTTTGGGATGAGCCAGGACTTCTATCACCTCAACGCTCTGCTGGTCGGCGGCGTTGCGGGGGTCTGCACTCTCGGTGGCATTGTGATCCTGATCTATCGGCGCCGCAAAACCGGGCCGGTCTTCATGGCCACGACCACCAACGACAAGATGATGTACATCGTGTTGACCGCCGCGATCGTCCTGGGGCTCTGGACCACCCTCGCTAGCGTTTTCAGCGGCGAGCATGGCCACAACTACCGTGAAACCGTGTCGCCCTGGTTTCGTTCGCTTTTCATTCTGCAACCAGATATCGCGGCCATGGCCGCAGCTCCGTTCTCCTTCCATATTCACACCCTCGTGGGCATGATTTTGTTCGTCGTGTGGCCCTTCACCCGGCTGGTGCACGCCTTCACCGCACCTCTGCACTACCTGTTCCGGCCCTACATCGTCTACCGGTCCAGAGATCAAGAGCCCGGGCAGATTCGGCCGGTGCGCCGCGGGTGGGCGCCCATCGGAACCCAGGATCGCACCCGGGACAAACGCTGATCGGAGGTGCGGGTGATGGGCACACCGATGGGCTCGAAAATGACTGCACGGCGGAAGGCACACCACAGCAAGGGTGTGAACCTCACCCTCGCGACTCTCACCTCCGTCGTGTGCTTCTGGGCGTGGACGAGTGTCTCGCCGCTCGGCATCCGCTATACCGAGTCGATGAATCTCTCGTCGGCCCAGACGTCTGTACTCGTGGCGATGCCCATACTCGTCGGATCGATCGGCCGCATTCCAGTGGGCGTGCTCACCGACCGATTCGGCGGACGCCTCCTATTCACACTGGTACTGCTTGCATCCGTCCCCGCCCTCTTGCTCGTCGCGCTTGCCGGAACCCTCAACGCATTTGCCTTCCTGGTCGTGGCAGCGCTGTTGCTCGGCGTAGCCGGAACCGTGTTCGCCGTGGGAATTCCATTCGTGAGCCAGTGGTACCAACCATCCCGCCGAGGCTTTGCAACCGGCGTCTTCGGGGCAGGGATGGGCGGCACCGCAGTGTCGGCCTTCTTCACTCCACGTTTGGTGGAATGGCTCGGATACGTTCCAACTCACCTCATCATCGCGACGCTCCTCCTCGTCACCGCAATATGCGTATGGACACTTATGGCAGAGGCCCCCGGATTCACGGCCAGCACTGATCCATTCCTTCCCAAGCTCACCGCGGCGGCGCGGCTCAGCGTGACGTGGCAGATGAGTTTTCTCTATGCGCTGGTCTTCGGCGGATTCGTCGCTTTTTCCACCTACCTGCCCACGTATCTCCGCCAGATATACGATTTCGACCTCACTGCCGCGGGGACACGAACGGCTGGGTTTGCGGTTGCCGCCGTTATTCTCCGCCCCATCGGCGGAATTCTTGCCGACCGCATCGGTCCGAAGCCAGTGGTAATCGGGTCGCTGGCGGCGGTGGCCGTTCTCGCTTGGGTGGTGAACCTCCGTCCCGATGGCGAGATCCCCGCCGGCCTCACCTTTGTCGCGATGGCGTCTGCACTCGGTCTCGGTGCTGGGGGAGTGTTCGCCTGGATCGGGAGGAGCGCACCGCCCGCCAGAGTGGGGGCGGTGAGTGGCATCGTCAGCGCTGCCGGTGGGTTAGGCGGATACTTCCCGCCACTGGTGATGGGGGCCACCTACAACGCTGCGGAAAACAGCTACGCGATCGGACTAATTCTCCTCGCTGGTACCGCTCTGGCCGCTCTGATTTTCACGATCCTTTTTGTGAAAAACCGACCGTCTGCCACCACGACTCAGTGACATTTCCAAAGACCTACGCCCGCTCGTTGGTGTCGCCCGTCGCGTTGTTTGACGGTGGCGGGGTCACCGTCGATGACGTCGACCGGGTTTGTTAAAGCCTTGTCGGAAGTTTCCGGTGCGAGGTAGATGGCGTGACGGCGTGGATGGTGTCGTTGGCGAAGTGTGGGTTGGACTGGCCGGCAGCTTCGAGGTGCTGCGGATGCAATCGGTCGTATCGGCTGCGTTCATCCCGATCATTGTCCCGGGTGGAGATGTTTCGGTCTGGCGCTGGGAGCACCGCGAGTTTGAGCTCACCGACGCCGAAGTGTGTGCTGCCCGATAAGGCGTATCGCGATGTGCGATCCGGTGTCCATGTCGACGTTTGTGAGCATGCGGAGCATTTTGAGGTGGGTGTCGGCGAGCAGGTGTGCCTCACCGATGACGAAGGGTATGAGCTAAGTAGGGCATCCGCTCCGCGAGCGATGTTGTGATGCAGCGACGTAAGTGGCGCTTGCAGACTGGCTTCATGACGCTCTGCCAGCGAGCGCCCGGGTCGACCTTTGCACGTCCGATTAGCTCTGGCAACTCGAAGTCCACTGGTGTGACAGGCCCGATCGAGGAGTGGCGCCGGCGGCGGTGCCGCGACAGAAGTCTCGGCCAAGGGTGGTGGCGGTGGTGGAGGTCTTCTATTTCTTCGGACAGATCTCGCCATCGTTAGGCGTTTCCTGGTCGTGGCGACAGTTCTTCGGGAAATGATTTCCACCCCCAATCGACGCCGGCGATGGCGGACGGCCGATGTCGACGAGGCGGACCATGCGGGTGATGGTGAAATTGATCTCTATTACGCCAATCGATTCATACGCCAGGCCCTCGTATTCGATGCTTCCTGGTGGAAGAAGGTCGACGCTTTTTTCAAGCACGCCCTGTCCATCTTCAGATCCGCGTCTTCTTGCCGTAGCCGCTGCAGCTCGGCCCCTTCAGACTCCATCACTTCGGCCCGTCGGGTTTCGTTGCGTGCCTTGAACGCGGTCACCATGCGGCCCAGGGTTGCCTCGTTGACTCCGCTCTCTCGGGTGACGGTCGCGATCGCTTTGCCGGTGGTGATGATCAGCTTCACGGCCTCGTCTGCTTACTCAAAAGTGAACTCCCGACGTGATCTTTCCACAGTGAACAGTGTGTCCTGTGAGTTGTCGGCCACCAAGGACAGGGCCACTCTTGACATATAGGGCCTGTACGCACAAACTCTATTGAAGAATACTCGTTTATGTTTTCGCTCCGATATGTTTTCGAAACTACCTCCTAGTAAGGGACTTTGATGAATAAGAAAACAGCAGTGTTTTTTGTGCCCGCGTTTGCTATTGGTGTCGCCGTATTGACGAGTGGTCCAGCCTTTGCAGCCACTGGTGACGCGTCCTACCAGGGGACGCTCGATGCGATTAACGGCAGCAACGGCAGCGGCACCATCTCCGTTGAGGTTTCCGGTGACCAGGCCACAGTCACCCAGACCGTCAAGGGTCTGGCCGAGACCTTCGACGGTAAGCCGTACCCGCACGTCCAGCACATCCACATCGGTGCGAAGGGGGAATGTCCCACCACGGCAGCTGACACCGATGGAGATGGTGTGATCAGCACGACCGAAGGTCAGCCGTCCTACGGAGAGATTGGCACAACGTTGTCCACGAGTGGCGACACGAGTCCGGCGGCCGGAACTGATCTAACGCTTGCCGGGATGGGTGCAAACTACGACTACAACCGAACCTTCACTCTGGATTCCGCCACCGCGGCCTCGCTGGAGGCAGGCACGGCGGTTGTGGTGGTCCACGGGCTAGACCCGGCCACGTTGACGAAAGCAGCACAGGACGCAAAGAGTGACTTGGTTCCGAGTCTGCCCCTGGCAGCAACGTCGCCGGCGCTGTGTGGCGCCCTGAGCGCGTCGCAAGCGAACATGCCTGACGGTGGCGTGGAAACCGGCGGTGGCAGCACTTCAAGCGGTGCTGACATGGGCCTTCTCGCCCTCGGTGCCGGGTTCCTGACCGCGGCAGGTGGCGCGGTGATGATTCGTCGGCGTCTTGCCGCACGAGGCTGAGATCGGTTCGATCCCCGGTGATTATCCCGGCTGAAAATCGTCGTCGCGGTAGCCGACTGGCTACCGCGGCGGCGGTTCTGCTCTTCACCGTCGGCTGTACGGCGATCGGTTTCGCCCTGTGGGGCAACCCTCCTCCTCCACGGCCGCCTGCCTCGGCTGCCGTGTCAGCCCCATCGCAGGAGCCCGCCTCCGTTACACCCTCACCGGAGCCCATCTCAGTTCCGCCGACTCCGCGGGTTGACCAGGTTGTCGGCCCGACCTTGACCGACTCCGAGCCCACTCAGATCAACGTCCCCGCGATTGAAGTGGACTCTGTCCTGATGCAATTGGGACAGAATCCTGATGGCACGGTGCAGACGCCGTCGTTGGACGAGGCCACGCCGGCCGGCTGGTACACCGGTTCGCCCACCCCTGGCGCGATCGGACCTTCCGTCATCCTGGGTCACGTCGACTCCAGGGCGCAGGGGCGCGCGGTGTTTTACCGACTTGGCGAGATGCGTCCCGGCGACGAGATTTTGGTTACCCGAGCCGATGCGACAGTGGCGGTATTCGTGGTCGACGGAGTGGAGAAATACCCGAAAGATGACTTTCCGCAGTTCGCCGTCTACGGCAACACCGATCATGCGGGATTACGGCTGATCACCTGTGGTGGAGAGTTCAACGAAACCACTCGTACGTACCCAGATAATGTTGTTGTCTACGCCAGCTTGGTGTCCAGCCATGCGGCGTAGCAGGGCTAAGACGCGTACCACCAGGCCCGACTGGCTGCTTGCGATCGCGGTGGCTTCCACGGCTTTGCTGGTTGGATGCGCCACCATTTCCTCTGGCGCCGTGGACACAATGGCCCCCGGAATGTCCATGCCAGGCACGTTACCCTCCCCGATTCCGCAGTCGAGCTCGGCAGGCAGCGCGGACGCAGGACCGTCCGCAGCATCACAGATGATTTGTGGCACCGAAACACGCGACAACATCACACGTGCGCTGGCTCTCGCCGCTTCACCACACTCCGTCGACAGCTGGATCAGTCGACAATACACCTGCACGTACCATTTGACTGATGGAGAATTCGTGATCTCGGTGCAGGAATCCTCGGACGCAGCGTCTGCCCGCAGCTACTTCGACACAATGCAAGGAAACCTTGCCCCAGTCCAACCCATTGAAGGACTCGCGAATCTCGGATTGCCTGCTTACGAAACCAAAGGCGGCGTGGTCGTCTTCCTTAAAGACAACATGACGTTACAAGTTGACGCCAGAAAGTTGACGGATAAGATCGGGCCGCATGGCGTCACCCGCACCGCGTTTTCCTACCAAGTAGCTACTGCCATCCTGGGCTGCTGGACCGCACACTAGTCCGTCCGCGCGTCGAATTAGCCAAGCCCGGGCCGCCTATAACGGGACTCGCGTCCTATGATCCAGCCGGGGGTTGGTGGGGATCTGTCTGGGCACCAGGGACTTTGTCCTTGCGCATGCCAGAGGCGTAACAGTGCGAAGACCATGCCGCTTGGAGAAGGATTGTCGCCCAATGCGCCTTCGTGAATCGCGAAACGGGGTTCCAGAAGATCACGGGTGTACATGGTTGACTGGGCCGTGCCCATTCCTCGTACCCGCTGTTACCGTGATGATGTCCTCATCGACGAGAACTTTGCGCTGGCCGATGTGTCCGAACATTTTGAGTTGCCCAACTCCGTGGTTTGGGCGGACCTCTGTACCCCGGATGGTGCCGACCTCGCACTACTAACTGAGGAGCTGGGTTTGCACGAGTTGGCCGTCGAAGACGCCACGAAACTGCGTCAGCGGCCGAAGCTCGATCACTATCCCGATCACTCGTTCTTGTCTGGTTATGCTGTCGGCTTCGATCCGGCCTCGAAAGCGGTTACCACCGACGAGATTGCCGCTTTCATCACGGCCCGTGCACTGGTTACCGTGCACAAGGAGGAGAGCATCGATTTGGACGCTGTGGTTGCCAGATAGGACTCTTTCCCGGACTTGGCGAAGCATGGTGTCGCCTTCCTGTTGCACGGACTGTTCGACTAACTCGTCGACGGGTACTTCGAGGCGGTAGAGGCCCTCGACGAGGAGATCGAAGAGCTCAAGAACCAGCTGTTCGTGCCCTCGGCCGACCAGGAAGCCCTGCAACGGAGTTCTTTCGCGCTCCGGAAGAGCCTGGTAACGCTTCGGCGGGTGATCCTGCCGATGCGCGAAGTGGTGAACACGCTCCTCCGCCGCGACCTTCACCTTGTGGCCGACGAGATGGGTCCTTACTTTCAGGATGTCTACGACCATGTACTGTGCGCTATGAAATGGACGGAGAGCCTGCGCGACCTCGCCACGAGCATCCTCGAAGCGAATTTGGCCCTCCAGGGAAACCGGCTCAACGTGATCACCAAGAAGGTGACCGGTTATGCCGCCATCATCGCCGTACCGACGGCCGTCACCGGCTTCTACGGCCAAAACGTGCCCTACCCCGGGTTCAGCGAGATTGGAGGCTTCTTCAGCTCGGTAGCGTTGATCGTGGGCTTCTCCACGCAGTTGTTTTTCCTCTTCAAACGCAACGACTGGATCTCGGATCCTGACCCGCACTCACGTGCGGTGCTCTCCCGCCCCATCCTGATCGACGCCCTGATGGCACGCCGTCTTTGGGCTCTGCTCACACACTTTCTCGCACGACTGAACGGTGGGTCACGACCATGGCATTGATTGACAACGGCATCTACGTAGCCGGACACCGCGCCGAGAGCCCCCGCAGCCTTGAGGAAACGTACCAAGCCCTCAGCGAGAACGCTGGCATGGCGTAGATCGGACTCTACAGACCGGACGCCACCGAGATACGGTCGGTTGCCAGCGAATTCGATCTCCGCCCGCCGGCCATCAACGAGCCAAGCTCGAGCGGTACGAATCCACGTTGTTCCTCGTCTTGCGCCCCGCACGATACATCGACGAGAAGGAAGAGGTGGAATTCGGTGAGCTTCACCTCTTCATCGGCGAGGACTTTGTTGTCACCGTTCGCCACGCGGAAGCGACGGCCCTCAGCCGGATCAGACATCGCCTCGAGGCGAATCTCCCGCTTCTTGCGAAGGGTCCACAAGCCGTGCTGTACTCCATCCTCAACGAGGTAGTCGATGAGTATGCACCCGTCATCGCCGGACTCGAGAACGATATCGACGAAATCGAAAACCAACTCTTTGACGGCGACCCCAGCGTCTCCCGACGCATCTATGACCTCTCCCGGGAAGTTATCGAGTTCCAGCGCGCGGTGCACCCCCTCCTTATCGGGATGCTCCAAGCGCTCCTCCGCGGCACGGAAAAATACAGGGTCGAACTGGAGCTCCAACGTTCCTTCCGCGACGTCTTGGACCACGCCATCCGCGTCGTCGATCGAGCGGACTCATTCCGCGCCATCCTACAAAACGCACTAACCGTGCACTCCACCCTGGTGAATCAACGGCAGAATGACGAAATGCGCCACATGTCTGAGACGAGCCTCGCTCAGAACGAACAGGTCAAGAAGATTTCCTCCTTGGCGGCCATCCTCTTCGCCCCAGCCTTCGTCGGCACGGTCTCATGAACTTCGACTTCATGCCCGAACTGCACTGGACCTTCGGATACCCGATCGCACTCGGAGAGATGGTCTTCCTTGGCGTCGCCCTGTACGTGGTCTTCAAGAAAAAAATGGCTGTGACCCGCGCTCGAGGCCGACAGCACTTCGAGCTCAGATCTTTGCCCTGAGCGTGCGGCGCTCGCTCGTGTGTGGCTCACAATAGAGGTGTTGTTCGCATTCGATAGATCTGCTCTCACGGTCTTGTGACCGGCGCGGGCGGGATGGAAGATCACAGTGGATTCATTGGACGTTCCGGTCATCCCGGCGAGCGTTGCCAGTCCCGACCGTTCGGCGGCTCCAATGAGCGGCCTCGCGCGGTGGCTGCTTCGGAACCGCGTGCAGCCCCTCGGGCCAGAGAGCCCCGCAGATACCGCGACGAAGCGTCCCTGGTGGATGGTCATGTGTCTGACGGGCGTCGACTACTTTTCGACGTTGTCGTACCTGCCGAGCATCGCCGTGCTCGCTGCCGGGGCACTGGCGCCGTTGGCGACCCTGTTGATCGTTGCACTGACCCTGCTGGGGATGTTGCCGATGTACCGGCGGGTGGCGAAGGAGAGCCCGCACGGCCAGGGTTCGGTGGCGATGCTCGAGCGGCTCCTCCCGTT
>NZ_SOFB01000003.1:0-50334 GCF_004402815.1 Cryobacterium sp. Hz7 | reverse complement strand
CGCGGCCGGGGCCGCCGCCGGCGCGGCAGCCGGCGCCGCGGCCGGGGCCCGAGCCGGTGCGGCAGCCGCATCAGCCGCAGCTTCAGCCTCGGCCGGAGCGGGATGGCAGACCGGCCCAGCGGAATCGGCAGCGAGCGGCAGCACATCGGGAACCACATTCGACGGAACAGGTGCCCGCGCCGGAACCGTCGAAGGCGATTCGGGATCCACCGCCGCCTCGACGCCCGACCCGCGTCTCGAGTCCAACCGGGCGCTGCATGAGGCCGACCTGGTGCTGAACGAGTTCCGTCAGCAGCTGCGCGCGGACCTGCGCCAGGCTGCCACACGGTCCGGCGTGCCGACCACGCTCGTGCCGGAACTTCGGGCTCGCCTGGTCGAGGTGCGCGCGGACATCCTCGCCGACCTGCACCGGCAGCGCGGCCACTAGCCCGGAGCGGTGCAACAGCACCCCCCCCACACACAGAACACCCTCGCCAGCTGCGCGGGTGTTCTGTGTGTGTCACCGTCGCAACCGGGTCAGACGGTACGGGCCGCGGTCTCCTCGGCGATGGGGTGGGGTGGGCGCGGTCGGTGCATCCCCCCGAACGGTCGATCGCGTGCAGGGACATCAGGGCGCCGCAGATCGAGCAGACCGGGCGCGCCCGACACGCCCGCACGGCGGCCGACTCCCCTGGATTTGACAGAGGAATCCAAGGGAGTAGTGTCGTCCCTCGTGACACCAGAGGGAACCCCCCAGGCACCAGAAACACGTTCACCGAAAAGGTGGATCATCGGCGACCCGCTCTCGACCGAAAAGCTCGACGGCCAGTTGCTGCCCAAGCACCTCGCCCTCCCCATCTTCGCGAGCGACCCGCTGTCGAGCGTCGCGTATGCGCCGCAAGAGCTCCTGATGATCCTGACGCTCGGTGGGCTGGCTTTTCTCAGCTTCGCGCCCTGGGTCGCGGCGTGCGTCGTGCTACTGCTCGTCGTGGTAGTCGCGTCGTACCGCCAGCTGATCAAGGCCTACCCGTCCGGCGGCGGCGACTACGAGGTCGCGCACAAGAACCTCGGAGAGAAGGCCGGCCTCGTCGTCGCGTCCGCCCTGCTCGTCGACTACGTGATGACCGTGGTCGTGTCGGTGGCCAGCGGCGTGGACAACATCATCTCCGCACTGCCGGGCCTGGCGCCGTTCCGGGTGGAGTTCGCGGTCTTCTTCGTGATCCTGCTCGCGGCGGTCAACCTGCGCGGCGTGCACGAGTCGAGCAAGGCTTTCGCCATCCCCACCTACCTGTTCATCGCCAGCGTGCTGCTGATGGTCGTCGTGGGCCTCGCTCGGGTCGCCCTCGGCGATACCCCGATGGCCGAGTCGGCGAACTACGACGTAGAGGCCCAGAGCCTGGCCCAGTCGGCGTTCATCCTGCTGCTGCTGCGCTCCTTCGCGAGTGGGTGCAGCGCGCTCACCGGCGTCGAGGCGATCGCCAACGGGGTGCCCGCGTTCAAGCATCCGAAGGTCAAGAACGCCCAGCGCACGCTGGTGCTCATGGGCGGCATCGCCATCACGCTCTTCATCGGCCTGACCGCGCTCGCGCTGTTCTCGAAGGTGCACTACGCGGAAAATCCCTGCGACCTGATCGGCTGGGAGGAGTGTGCGACTTCCCCGCAGCGCAGCCTGATCGCCCAGATCGCGGCGGCCACCTTCGGCAACAACTCGATCATGTTTTTCGTGCTCCAGGCCGCGACCGCGGCGGTGCTGCTGCTGGCCGCAAACACGGCGTTCAACGGCTTCCCGCTGCTCGGCTCCGTGCTCGCCAAAGACTCCTACGCCCCGAAATCGCTCAGCACCCGCGGCGACCGCCTGATCTACTCCAACGGTGTGCTGCTGCTGGCCCTCTTCGCCTGCATCATCCTGGTCATCTACCAGGCCAACCTGACCGTGCTGATCCAGCTCTACATCATCGGCGTCTTCGTCTCCTTCACACTCGGGCAGACGGGCATGGTGCGGCACTGGCTGACCCTGCTGAAGACGAACCCGCCGAACCGGGCATCCATCATCGCCAGCCTCTCGATCAACGGCTTCGGCGCGCTGCTCACCGGCGTGGTGCTGATAGTGGTCACCATCACCAAGTTCACCCACGGCGCCTGGCTCGTCTTCGTTTTGATGCCTGTGCTGTTCACCCTCATGCTCGGCGTCAACCGGTACTACCGCGACGTCGCCAAGGAAATCGAAGTGGATGCCGACACCATCTTCGGCTCGTCGGGCGACCACGCGATCGTGCTGGTCGGCAAGATGCAGAAGCCCGTGCTCAAGGCGTTGGACTACGCGATCGCGGCCCGCCACGAGAGCATCGAGGCCGTACACATCTCCGTCGACGTCGACGAGACCAAGGCGCTCAAGCGCGCCTGGGTGCAGCAGAATATCCAGGTGCCGTTGCGCATCGTACAGTCGCCCTACCGGGATATCAGCTGGCCTCTGATCAGCTACATCAAGGATCGGCGCGAGGACCACGGCTCCGAGGTCGTCACCGTGTACACCCCGATCTACATCGTGGGCCACTGGTGGGAGGGTCTGCTGCACAACCACAAGGCCCGGCGGCTGCGCCAGAAACTCATGCTCGTGCACGGCGTCACCATTGCCCTGGTGCCGTGGCTGCTCGACTCCTCCGAGCTCATCTACGGCCGGCGCTCCCGGCCCGTGCCCGGCCAGGACCGCCGCGGCGAGCCCGTGCGCCCCCGCCCGATCCCGCGCCGCCCGCTCGCTCCGGCGACCAAGGACATCTCGATCCGACCCACGCCGGTCGTCGGCACGGTTCCGCCAAATTCCCGGCCGTCCGCCGCGCGGCGCCGCAAGAGGAAGTAACGGATGCGCCTTGCTCCCGGCGTCTTTCTCGGCGGCATGGTCGGCACGGGCCTTCGACTCGGCATCGATCAGGCTCTCCCGCACGCCGACACCGACTTCCCGGCGAGCACGCTGATCGCCAACACGATCGGCGCGTTCATCCTCGGCTGGCTGGTGGCAGGCCTGTGGACCCGCCCGGGCCTGCCGGCCTGGGTCAAGGCCGCCCTCGGAACGGGGGTGCTCGGGTCGTTCACGACCTACTCCGCCGTCATGGTGTCCCTGGTCGCGCTCGGCGCGGCCGGATTCCCGACTCTCGGCTGGATCTACCTGGCGGCCACTCTGCTGCTGGGGTTCGGGGCCGCGGCCCTCGGCCTGCAGCTGGGGGCGCAGCTTCGACACCGCGTGTTGCCGGACATTCCGGATGCCGGGAGCACTCTGTGAGCACCTGGCTGGTCCTCGGCGTACTCGTCACCGGTGGCGCGGCGGCGGTCATCCGTTACTTCGTCTCGCGTGCCCTCCCCGTCGGCCCCGGGCGGCTGCCGCTCGGCGTGTTGATCGTGAACGTGGCCGGATCGTTGATCGGCGGCGTGGTGCTCGGTCTCTCCGAGCGTGCCGCGGTGTCCGCCGACGTGCAGCTGATCCTGTTGACCGGGGTCTGCGGCGGCCTGACCACGTTCAGCACCTGGAGCGTCGAGACCGTCGAACTGACGATCACCGGGCGTCGGCGAGCTGGCATTGTCAACCTGATCGGCACTCTCCTGCTCGGGTTCCTAGTCTGTGGTGCGGGCTACCTCCTCTCCCGCTGAGGTACAGTGAAGGAACGCTGATTGTGAACGTGCTCGGCGAACCGCTGCTCAGGATTTGCATCCTCGGCCCGTTCGGCCCGCCATGCTAAACTGACGGCTAGTTTTCACCATATTCGGCAACTCCCGGGAGACGTTCCTCTCACCCGGCCTGGCATCGTTAGGGGGTCTCGCATGGGGCGCGGCCGTCAAAAAGCAAAGCACACCAAGGTTGCCCGCGAGCTGAAGTACTTCAGCCCGGACACCAACTACAACGCGCTTGAGCGCGAGCTCACCGGGCATCCGGCCAACGACCCGCGCCTCGATGAGGACCTGGCGAAGTGGCCAGAGTACGAGGCCGGCAAGCCCGGCAAAGACGCAGACACCGACGACGAAGCCGACGCCGACGCCGACGCCGACGACCAATACGTCGACCATTACGCCACCGAAGACGAGCAGAAGCGCGCCTGACGCTCGGCTCATCTCGGCTCGGCTCATCTCGGCTCGGCTCGGCTCATCTCGGCTCGGCTCATCTCGGCTCGCCGAACTTTGCTCCTCCGCGGCCCCGTGCCTCAGCGGGTGCGCGCAAATGGCCGCCATCGTTTCACCGATGGCGGCCATTTGCGCGCACGCGGCGCCGGGCGGGGCGCCCGACGGGCCGCCCCGCCGGGCGGCCTGGCTAGAGCGCGTAGCCGCCGACCAGGCGCACGGCGCCGCCGTTCACGCCCTTGGCACCCTGCTCAAAGCCCGCGAGGTCGTGCGGGGCGGTCGAGACACGGCCGGCCACCCAGGCCGGCACTCCCTCGGTGGCGAGGCGCGCGATGACGGATGACGCCGATTCGGCCGCGACGACGGCGAACATGCCGACACCCAGGTTCCAGGTGCCCTCCGCGCTCTCGAGCGAGGAGCCGGCGAGTTCGCTGAGCACCCGGAAGACCGGGGACGGCGACCAGGTGGACCGGTCGACCTCCACCCAGGCGCCGAGCGGGAGCACGCGAGCGAGGTTCGCCGCGATGCCGCCGCCGGTGACGTGGCTGAGCGAGTGCACGACGCCGGCGAGCTCCGGGTCGGAGATCACGCCGAGCAGCGGCCCGGTGTAGAGCCGCGTCGGCTCGAGCAGGACCTCGCCGACCACGCCTCCGAAATCGGCGGACGTGTCGGTGTAGCCGATGCCGCGGTTGGCGAGGATGTGCCGCACGAGCGAGTAGCCGTTGGAGTGCAGGCCGGAAGAGGCCAGCGCCACGACGACGTCACCATGGCGGACCTTCTCCGCGCCGAGCACCTGGTCGGCTTCCACCACGCCGGTGGCGGCGCCGGCCACGTCGTAGTCGTCAACGCCGAGGAGGCCGGGGTGTTCGGCGGTCTCGCCGCCGACGAGTGCGGTGCCGGTGGCGGCGCAGGCGCGGGCGATGCCCGCGACGATGTCCGCGATCCGCTCGGGGACGACCTTGCCGCACGCAATGTAGTCGGTCATGAAGAGCGGGCGGGCCCCGACGACGATGATGTCGTCGACGACCATGCCCACAAGGTCCTGGCCGATCGTGTCGTGCTTGTCGATGGCCTGGGCGATCGCAACCTTGGTGCCGACGCCATCCGTTGACGTGGCCAGCAGCGGGCGCGTGTAGCCGGTGAGGAAGGAGACGTCGTAGAGGCCGGCAAAACCGCCGAACCCGCCGAGCACCTCGGGACCGTGCGTGTTCGACACGGCCTCCTTCATCAGGGAGACGGCGAGGTCGCCGGCCGTGGTGTCCACTCCGGCCGCCGCATAGGATGCGTTGCTCATTCTTGTCTTCCTGGGTCGCCGATCGGGGGCTTACCCTGTGTGACCAAGGATTCTTCGCGCAGTGCCTCCTGGCGCAGTGAGGTGGGGGCGAGCAGAGGCTCGAATTCCGAGTCGGGGCCTGGGTCACATCCGTTCGAGGCGGCGGCCGGACGTTCCAACAGGTTCTTGCCCAGGTGTGCTGAGTCGGGCAGCGGGATCGGATAGACCCCGGTGAAGCAGGCCGTGCATAGGCGTTCGGGCGGCTGCTCGGTGGCGGCGATCATACCCTCCGGTGAGAGGTACCCGAGCGAGTCGGCGCCGATGGCCTGGCGCACCTCGTCGACGCCGAGGCCGGTCGCGATCAGTTCCGCGCGGGAGGCGAAGTCGATGCCGTAGAAGCAGGGCCAGGTGATCGGCGGGCTCGAGATGCGCACGTGCACCTCGGCCGCACCGGCCTCCCGCAGCATGCTGACCAGGGCACGCTGGGTGTTGCCGCGCACGATCGAGTCGTCGACGACGATCAGCCGTTTGCCCTTGATCACGGCCTTGAGCGGGTTGAGCTTGAGCTTGATCCCCCGCTGGCGGATGGTCTCCGACGGCTGGATGAAGGTGCGCCCCACGTAGGAGTTCTTCACCAGACCCTGGCCGAACGGAATTCCGGATGCCTGCGCGTACCCGATCGCGGCCGGCGTGCCGGACTCGGGGGTCGGGATGACGAGGTCGGCCTCGACGGGGTACTCCTGGGCGAGGCGACGGCCCATCTCGACCCGCGCCTCGTGCACGCCGCGGCCGGCGATGGTGGTGTCGGGCCGGGCCAGGTAGACGTACTCGAACACGCAGCCGGCGGGCTTCGCTTCGGCGAAGCGCTGCGTACGCAGGCCGTCCTCGTCGATGGTGATGAGCTCGCCCGGCTCGACCTCGCGCACGAAGCTGGCGCCCACGATGTCGAGGGCGGCGGTTTCGGATGCGACCACCCAGCCACGCTCGAGGCGGCCGAGCACCAGCGGGCGCACCCCCTGCGGGTCGCGGGCGGCGTAGAGGGTGGTCTCGTCCATGAAGACGAGGCTGAAAGCGCCGCGCAGACGCGGCAGAACCTCGAGCGCCGTGGCTTCGAGGGTGTGGTCGAGATCGCCGGTGAAGAGGGCGGTGATCACTGCGGTGTCGGTGGTGTTGCCGCGGGCGAGCTCGCCCTCCACCTTCGGGTAGCGTTCGTGCACGAGCTGCAGGAGCTCGGCCGTGTTGGTGAGGTTGCCGTTGTGGCCGAGGGCGACCGTGCCGCCCGAGGTTCGGCCCAGGGTGGGCTGGGCGTTCTGCCAGCTGGACGATCCGGTGGTCGAGTAGCGGGTGTGCCCGACGGCGATGTGGCCGATCAGTGTGCTCAGCGCGGCCTCGTTGAAGACCTGGGAGACCAGGCCCATGTCCTTGTAGATCAGGATCTTCGAGCCGTCACTCGTGGCGATCCCGGCCGACTCCTGGCCCCGGTGCTGCAGGGCATAGAGGCCGAAATAGCTGAGCTTAGCCACCTCCTCACCGGGAGCCCAGACGCCGAAAACGCCGCAGGCATCCTGCGGCCCCTTCTCTCCGGGGAGTAGATCATGGCCTAAAAGTCCGTCGCCGCCAGCCAAATCGGTGCCTCTTCTACTATCAGTGCTCGGGGGAGTGTGTGCTGAGAGTTGTGGGGTGACCGGGAGCTTCTCCGCTTCGGTCCGGTGAGCCGTGTTGTTGGGACGGGCGGGTTGAGCTAGCCCCGATCAGAATTCGACGAGTCGGATACGGCATCCGGAGACTCGGAATCGCTCGGACCGACAGCTGCCATTCTATCGACGACGACCGTCTTCCCGCGGCGGGAGATGACACGGTCGATGATGATGGCGACGACGGCACCCAGGGCGACGCCCAGCGTGAGGAACGCGAGCAACAGGAATCCGAAGACCTGGGTAGCCCCGAACTCGGCGTTCTCGGGAAACACGACCGTGAGAACCAGGGCCGCGATCGCACCGATCAGGGCGCCGAGGAGTATGAAGTTGAAGAAGCGGGGCGAGCGCCGCACGGTGACGGTGGACGTGTCGACGATCGATTCGCCGGCACTCTCACCGGTGCCGGAATCGGACTCCTGCTCGGGCTGTTGGTCTGAGATCACGCATTCATTCTCGCACGCCAGATCGGTCCTGCGGCTGTGTGTTGGCTCTGCCCGGCGGATGCCAGCCAGCCCGGATGAATGGGATTGCGGTACGCGGGAGCGCGAACATGGACCTCGTCGTGCGGCAGCCGCGGCGGCCGGTGGACGATCCACCACGGCCGAGCCGAGCGCCCCGGTCGCGCCTGTCACAATGACCGCACCTCTCAGGATCCCTTGACCTGTGCGAGCAGTCCAGCGAGCTCGGTCAGTGCGTCATCGGTCAGCGTGTCGAACCATGGTGCGGAGCGTTCTATCGCGAGAGTTTCGAACGCCTCGACCTGGGAACGCGCGACTCCGGTGAGCCTGAGGAGCCGCACCCGTCCGTCCTGGTCGGATGCGAACTGCTCGACCAGGTCATGCTCGCGCAATTGGTCGACGAGTTGAGTGATGGCCCCCGGTGTGACGTGCAACAGTGCGGCAAGCCGGCCCGGAGTGACAGAGTCCTGCGCGTGAGCGAGGACGAAGAGGACATCCAGCTGGGTGCGTGTGAGGACCGTGCTGCCGAACGGAGTCGATCGCGGGCTCGCGATCGACCGCGACAGACGAACGACCGCCGCCAGGACCTCCCCCATCTGCCCGGACCGGTGCGAGGTGAGCAGGTGCGCCGATTGTGTCATGCGCTGATAAACGGCATCTGCCCGATGAAGGTGCGATCCTCCACCTGGGTGAGGATGAAGTCCGCGAGATCATCTCGACTGATCTGGGTGCTCGCATCAACGCCCACCCATCCCACTCGGTAGGTTCCAGCACCCGGCTTCTCGGTCAACCGCGGACCACGAACGACCGTCCACTCCAGCCCGGACGCCTCGAGCACCCGAAGGTGCTGCTCCGCGTCGGCGAGAACATGCCCGGACAGGGTCTTCAGCAAGAACCTGATGACGCGGTCTGCGGGCCCGGGCCGGTCCAGTGGAGCGGTTAGCCCGCCGCCCGACAGGGTGACGATCCGCTTTACTTCGTGCCGCCCCATCGCGTCCACGATGAGCTGGTTGCCCTCGGCCTGCAGGGTCGGCGGCGACCCCTTGACCTGCCCGAACAGGCTGAGCACGGCGTCTGACCCCGCCACCGCCTGATCCACGGCATCCGCGTCCAACACGTCACCGCGAATAACCGTCAGAGCCGGCGACGTGGTGACGAGCTTGGCCGGATCACGCACCAGAGCCCGCACCTCGCATCCCGCGGCAAGAGCTCGCGTCAGCACGCGATGACCGGTCTTACCGGTCGCACCGAACAAAGCAATCACTGTCATGAGAATTAGTTTAGTCGCTAAATGTTGTGATCGGATGATGCTGCCACCGAACCACAACGACGGGGAAAACTCACGAGGGAGAAAAGGGGGAGTCGCGTCCGAGACGGAGGTGGGAGGCGTCAGAGAAGCGGTAGGTGCCCGACCAGGTCGGCGCGCTGGCCGGAGGCGGCGATGCGACCGGATGCGATGCCATCAGCCCACGAGAGCGTTCCGATGGCGAGGGCGAGCCAGGTGGGGGCATCCGTCTCAATGACGTTCGGCGGTGTGCCGCGGGTGTGGCGCGGACCGGCGATGCACTGCACGGCCCCGAACGGCGGCACGCGAACCTCGAGTGTGTTGCCGGTGGCCTTCTCGGCGAGCAGCTGCAGCGTGTACCGAACCGCCAGGGCACGGATGTCTCGGCTCGCCTCACCCTGCTGCGCCGCGTATTCGCGCACCGCCGCGCGCCCCACGCCGTCGTCAATCCTCGCTCGTGCCACGCCACCAGTCTGCCTCCTGTCTGCGGTCCGTGCCGGCCGCCCGCTCCTTGCGCCGCCAGCCCACCCCGCGCGCATGCTGCGTCGCTGCGCGCCTGGCACACCATGCGCGTATCGGTGCAGCATGAGCGCAGCGCTCTTGCGCCAGTGCCCGCTGTCCGCCGCCCGCCGCCCGCGCGGGGCTACGCGGCATCCGCTAATCTGACGGGGTGAAGATTCTGGTCCTCGGTTCCGGTGCCCGCGAGCACGCCATCATCACCGCGCTGCTCCGCGAGGAGCCGCGCCACGACATCGTGGCGGCGCCAGGCAATGCCGGCATCGCCCGGGATGTGCCGGTGATTCCGCTCGACCCGGCCGACCCCGAGCAGGTCACGAACTACGCGAACCTCAACGGCATCGAGCTCGTCGTGGTGGGGCCGGAGGCGCCGCTCGTCGCCGGGGTCGCCGATGCGCTGCGCACCCGGGGCATCCCGGTATTCGGTCCGGACCGGGCCGCAGCCGCCCTCGAAGGCAGCAAAACCTTCGCCAAACGCATCATGGATGCCGCGGGCGTGCCCACCGGACGCGCCGAACGCGCCGGGTCGCTCGCCGAAGCCACGTCCGCACTCGACGAGTTCGGGGCGCCCTACGTGGTGAAGGCCGACGGCCTCGCCGCCGGCAAGGGCGTGCTCGTCACCGTGGACCGTACGGCCGCGATCAACCACGCCATCTACTGGCTTCAGCACGGCAGCGTGCTGATCGAAGAATTCCTGGACGGGCAGGAGGTCTCCCTCTTCCTGCTCAGCGACGGCCACAGCGTGCTGCCGCTCTCCCCCGCCCAGGACTACAAACGCCTCGGCGACGGTGACCTCGGCCCGAACACCGGCGGCATGGGCGCCTATTCGCCGCTGCCCTGGCTCGACGCCGAATTCGGCAGTGAACAGGCTTTCGTAGACGAGGTCATCGAAACGATCGCGTTGCCCACGGTGCGCAAGCTCGCCGCCGAGGACACCCCCTTCATCGGTCTGCTCTACTGCGGCCTCATTCTCACGACCGAGGGCATCCGGGTGATCGAATTCAACGCCCGATTCGGCGACCCGGAGACCCAGGTGGTTCTACCGCGCCTGGTCACGCCACTGTCGGGTCTGCTGCTCGCGGCCTCCACCGGCGGCCTTGGCGGCCTGGCCCGCCCGGTATTCTCGGCTGACGCCTGCGTCACGGTCGTGCTCGCGAGCGAGAACTATCCGGATGCGCCGGTCACCGGACGCGCTCTCACCGGCCTGGCCGCGGCATCCGCTGTGCCCGGCGTCAGTATTGCGCATGCGGCGACGGCCGTCGTCGACGACACCCTCGTGTCCACCGGCGGACGCGTGCTCAGCGTCGTCGCGGTCGGCGACGGCTTTGCGGATGCCCGCGCCCGCGCCTACGAGGCGCTCACCCTGATCACGCTTGAGGGTTGCCAGTTCCGCACCGACATCGCGGCCCGCGTCGCCGCTGTCGCCCGCTGAGCCCGCGTCGCCGGTGTCGCCCGCCGAACCCGCGTCGCCGCTGTCGCCCACTGAGCCCGCCGAACCCTCGTCTCACTGGCCCGGCTGAGCTGTCGCCGCCCGCTGAACCCGCGTCTCACTGGCCCGGCTGAGCTGTCGCCACCCGCTGTTTCCGTGGCCAACTCAGGAGATCCATTCGGCGAGCGCTGAGAACACCCGAGAACACCAGGCCGGATGACACCGGCAGCGCAGATCTCCTGAGTTAGCCCCTCCCCCTGGGATCCTCGGCGCGGAAGCGCGGCACGCCGCGGGCGGCACGAGCCCGGCACGAGCCCACGCCGGCACCGCGTTGGCGCGGGCACCGGCCGGTGCGCAAGAATATAGCCGTGACCGCACTAGACCAGCCCGCCGCATCCGCTCTGCCCGACCTGCCGGGATGGCGTCACGCCTACTCGGGCAAGGTGCGCGACCTCTATGTTCCGGATGCCGCGGCCGACCTCGCGACCGCCGCACGCGTGCTCGTGGTCGCCAGCGACCGCGTCAGCGCGTTCGACCACGTTCTCGAGCCCGGCATCCCGGGCAAGGGCGAACTGCTCACCACTCTCAGCCTCTGGTGGTTCGACCAGCTCGTGGGCTTCCCCAACCACCTCGTGCCGGACCACACCGTCAACGGGGCTGTGACCAGCCTGCTCCCGTCCGCCGTTGCCGGGCGCGCCATGCTCTGCAAGACCCTCGACATGTTCCCGATCGAATGCGTCGTGCGCGGGTACCTGACCGGATCGGGCTGGAAGGAATACCAGTCCACCCAGACGGTGTGCGGCATCCAACTGCCTGCCGGCTTGCAGAACGGCGACCGCCTGCCCGAACCCATCTTCACCCCGGCGTGGAAGGCCCCGATGGGCGAGCACGATGAGAACATCTCGTTCGAGCGCACGGTGGAGCTGGTCGGGGCCTCCGTTGCCGACGAGCTGCGCCGCCTGTCGCTGGAGATCTTCGGCCACGCCTCGGCGATCGCCGAGAAAGCCGGGGTCATCCTGGCCGACACGAAATTCGAGTTCGGCGCCGACCGCCTCACGGGCGCCATCACGCTCGCCGACGAGGTGCTCACCAGCGACTCGAGCCGCTATTGGGACGCCTCGCTCTGGCAGTCCGGCACGACCCCGGAACAACGGATGGCCAGTTTCGACAAGCAGATCGTTCGCGACTGGCTCGCGGCCAACTGGGACCTGACCGGCACACCGCCGGCACTTCCGGCGGAGATCATCGGGCAGACCGCGGCCCGTTACCTGGAACTGCTGGCGCGGCTGACGCACGCGGCTTCCGCGGCCGGCGCGGCGTAGGCGAGGCCGGCGCGGCGTCGGCGCGGCTGCGGTGGCCCGCGTTTCTCCGCGGGCACCGCACCGTCGCTGGGCTTCCCCGCAGCCGGGCGTGCCGTCGCGAGGCGTCACGGCCCGGCGGCCACGGGCCGCAAACTGATACGCTCCGGCCATGCGAATCAAGATGTGCAGCGTCCACGTGAACGATCCGTCCGCCGCGTTCGACTTCTACACGTCCGTGCTCGGATTCGAGAAGCTGATGTCCATGCCGGAGCACCAGCTGTACATCGTGAAGTCCCCGGAAGACCCCGACGGGGTCGGCCTCCTCCTCGAGCCGAGCGACAACAAGGTCTACCAGAAGTACGCTCAGGGCATCCGCAGCCTCGGGCTGCCGGCCATCGTGTTCGGCACACCGGATGTGCAGGCCGAGTACGAGCGACTCCGCACCCTGGGCGTTCAGTTCGCCGGCGCCCCCAGCACGGATGCCTACGGCACCTCCGTCATCTTCGACGACACCTGCGGCAACCTGATCCAGCTCCACGAAGACGAGCAGTAGCGAGCGCCCGGACTGCTGGGTCGCGTTCTGCGCTCCGACCCGCTCCCGACTCCCGATCCCCCTACAACTCCCGACTCCACCTCCCGACTCCAATCTGGGGCTAACTCAGGAGATCCCGACCAAGGCCGTCCCCGGGGCCACTGTTTCCGCGGCGGATGGCGTCCGATCGCGACCGTGCCGCCGGATCTCCTGAGTTAGCCCCCGCCACGCGGCGCACGACCGGAATACCGAGCCCGGATCATCCGTTGGGGCCAGTGTGAATCGATTTGCGAACGATCTGCTGCCCGCATCCACCGGCATGGGCGCGGTGACCCTGCGGGTGGGCGACCTCGACGCCATGATCACGTATTACCGCGACGCGGTGACCCTCGAGCTACAGAGCCACGAGGGGCCGGTCGCCGTGCTCGGGCGCGGAACCACACCGATCGTTGTTCTGCAGCACGCCCCGGAGCTGGCCGCCGCCGAGCCCCGCTCGAGCGGGCTGTTCCACACCGCCATCCTCTTCGATACGCAGGCGCAGCTCGCCGCGGCCGTCTACTCGGTGGGCACAACGCATCCGGGATCGTTCACCGGCAGTGCCGATCACCTGGTCAGCCAGGCCTTCTACTTCACCGACCCGGAGGGCAACGGCATCGAGCTGTACTGGGACCGCGACCGCACCGAGTGGAGCTGGACCCACGGCCAGGTCGAGATGGCCACCCTATACCTCGACCCGAACACCTTCATCGGCGAGCACCTGACCCGGGACGGTCAGGCGCATCCGTCGGTCGGCAACGCCATCGTCGGGCACGTGCACCTTTCCGTCGGCGACGTGGGCACGGCCCGCGAGTTCTACGTGGACCGCCTCGGCTTCGAGGCGACGGCGACCCTCGGCGGCCAGGCCCTGTTCGTCTCGGCCGGCGGCTACCACCACCACATGGCCATGAACACCTGGAACAGCGCCGGCGCCGGCAAGCGCCGACTGGCCCTCGGGCTCGGCGAGGTCGATATCATCCTGCCGGGCTCCGACGACATCGGCGCCCTCAACGAACGGATGTCCCACTTCGGCGTGCAGACCCGTCACGACGGGCAGACCCTCGGCTTCGACGACCCGTGGGGCAACCAGATCGTGGTGCGCACGAAGTAGCCCGCGGTCCGCACGGCGTCAGCGCGGCGCACCCCGCCGACGCCGAACGCAGATGTCCTATGCGCCGGCTCCCGGCGCCGCACCCGTGCCGCGGGAGGCCACCCGGGTGGCACGGCGGCTCAGGCCGTGCACGGCCGCCTGGTATTCCTTGGCTCCAAGCGGACGTCCCGGCAGCTTGGGCCGGCCCCGGTCGACGGCCCGCAGCCCGTCGAGCACGATCGACAGCTGGCGCCGCCACTGGCCGGTGTAACCGCCGCCAAGGGTGCCGAGCGAGCCCACCATGGTGACGAGGACCGCGAGGTCGACCGCATCGACATCCGTTCGGAGGTCGCCGTCGCGTTTGGCCTGCGTGACGAGGGCCGACAGCACCGCTTTGAACGAGGCCGCCTTGCCGCGCGCCGGGTCGACCGTCTCCATGCGCTTGAGGATGGGCGGCAGCGACGGGTCGGCGACGAGCCACTCGGCGACGCGTTCGGTGTAGACGACGATGCCGTCCCACGCGGTGGGGGCAGCCGCGATCTCGTCGCGCACCGAGGCCAGCTCGGCGAGGGAGATGTCGTGCAGGGCCCTGACCAGGTCGTCCCGGGTGGAAAAATTGCGGTACAGCGTGGCTACGCCCACGTCGGCGCGGCGGGCGATCTCCTCCAGCGAAGCGTCAACGCCGTGCACCGCGATCAGTGCCCGCGCCTCAATGAGGAGACGCTCACGGTTCTGCCGGGCGTCACGCCGTCGAGGCTGCGCCCCATCCTGCGGGGTCGATTCGGGCGAAGTCATGACCCTGAGTCTAGGTCCCGAACCTTGGCATCGCGGAGGCTCACCTCCACGCCTCCCCCTGGCAGGTGTCAGCCAGTTGCGCCGGGCCGGGGCTGTCCCGCACAATGCAGTCAGCACCCGAACGAAACGGAGCACCATGTCGGTCGAGCACAACACCCGCGAGTTCGATCCCGAGATCGTGACGGATTTCCGGGAGCGGATGAGTTACGGCTCCTACCTCGATCTGGACACCCTGCTCGGTGCGCAGAAGCCGGTCAGCTCACCCGAGCACCACGACGAGCTTCTGTTCATCATCCAGCACCAGACCACCGAGCTCTGGCTGAAGCTCGTGCTGCACGAGCTGCGCGCCGCGACCGCGTTCCTGCGCCAGGACCAGATCGCCCCGGCCCTCAAATGCATCGCCCGGGTCAAGCACATCCAGCGCACCCTGACCGAGCAGTGGTCGGTGCTGGCCACGCTCACGCCCAGCGAATACGCCGAGTTCCGGCATTTCCTGGGCAACTCGTCCGGGTTCCAGTCGTATCAGTACCGGGCCGTCGAGTTCGCGCTCGGCAACAAGAACCGGCGCATGCTGAGCGTGTTCGAGAGCGATCCGGATGCTCACGCGATCCTCTCCGAGATGCTTGCGGCCCCCAGCATCTATGACGAGTTTCTGCGCTACCTGCACCGGCAGGGGTTCGCTATCCCGGCACCCGTGCTGGAGCGCGACGTCACGGAGGCGTGGGTGCTGCATCCGGAACTCGTGGCCACCTTCCGCGGGATCTACGAGAACGCGGGCGAGCACTGGGGTGCCTACGAGGCCTGCGAGGAACTCGTCGACCTGGAGGACAACTTCCAGCTCTGGCGGTTCCGTCACCTCAAGACCGTGCAGCGCATCATCGGCATGAAGACCGGTACCGGTGGGTCGAGCGGGGCCGCCTTCCTGCAGAAGGCGCTCGAGCTGACCTTCTTCCCCGAGTTGTTCGCCGTGCGCACCGAACTCGGCACATGAGGCACGGATGACCGGCGGCCGGCCAGGCGGATCGGTGCCAGGCGGATCGGTGCCGGGCGAACCGGTGCCGTGCGGATCGGTGCCGGGCAGGACGGTCGGCAGGACCGTCGGCAGGACGGTCGGCAGGACCGTGCTCCTGGGCTTCCTCGATGCGCATGTGCACCTCGCGCTGATCGACCCGGCCCCGCTCACCGCGGCCGGCATCGCCCGCGTGCTCGACCTCGGCGGGTGGACGCCGCCGAGGTCGACGCTTCCGGTCGAGTCCGACCCGGGTGCTCGACCTCGGCGGGTGGAGGTGGGCGCGGGAGAGCCCCAGCGAGCGGGGCGTCCCGCGAGCGCGGTCCTTCCCGAGACCGTGTTCGCGGGGCAGTTTCTCGCCGCGCCGGGCGGCTACCCGAGCGAACGGTCCTGGGCCCCGGCAGGCAGCGTGCGCTTCGTGGCCCAGGCAACGGATGCCGCGGCCGCCGTCGACGACCAGCTGGCGCTCGGGGCATCCGTGATCAAGGTCACGCTGAACGGCGACGCCGGGCCAGTGCTGCCGCGCGCGGTTCTCGCGGCCATAGTCGGGCACGCCCACGATCGCGGGGCCCCTGTTCTCGCCCACGCCGAGGGGGCCGGCCAGGCGCTCCGCGCGTTCGAGGCAGGGGTGGACGCCCTGGCGCACACGCCGTTCAGCGAGCGGCTGGGCGACGAGGTGATTGCGGCCATGGCCAGGCGAATGGCATGGATCAGCACCCTCGACATCCACGGCTGGGGCGAGCCAACCGACGACTTCGATCGCGCGGTCGACAATCTGCGCCGCTTCCACCGGGCCGGCGGACAGGTGCTCTACGGCACCGACCTCGGCAACGGCCCGCTGCCGCTCGGGCTGAACCGGCGGGAGATCAACGCGCTGCTCGGCGCCGGCCTGAGCGGCGACGACGTGCTGCGGAGCCTGACCATGGGAAACCTCGGCGGCTTCCGGACCGTGCTGCGCGGCCCAACAGGCAGCGAGCGCCTGGTCACGGTGCTGCGTGGCAAGCGCCCGGCCGACCCGGCCGCGTTCAGCGCCTGGCTCGGCACCGCCCGGGCGATCAGCCCGGCCGACCTCGGCGACCTCGGCGACCTCGGCGACCTCGGCGACCTCAGCACCCTCGACCCGCCGGATTCCTGAGCGCACCCCCGACCGCATCCACCGCCGCACGGCCGTCCGCGCTTTCCGTAGTCGCGCGGTCACCCGCGTGGGTGGGATACTTCCAGCGCGGCACGGTGTCGGCGAGTCCCCGGGAAGCGCGCATCGCTGCGAGAGATGGCTGCCCATCATCCGTTCGACCTCGAGGAATCCAGATGACCCCCCACACCGACACCAGCCCCGCCGGCAACGGCAGCCAGGATGCCCAGCTCGCCTTCGCCCGCCGGATGGACCGCATCGACGGGCTCGGACACTACCGGCGGCAGTTCGTCGGCATCGAACCCGACAGCGCTACCGGCGCGACCGGGCACACCCCGAGCCTCGTCGCCTACCTCGACGGCAACTCCCTCGGCCGGCCCACCCTGGCCAGCGTGGCCCGCATCACCGAGTTCCTCACCCACGACTGGGGCACCCGCCTGATCCGCGGCTGGGACGAGGCCTGGCTGGACCTTCCGCTGAAAATCGGCGACGACATCGGCCGCGCCGCCCTCGGTGCCGCGCCCGGCCAGGTCTTCGTCGGCGACTCGACCACCGTGCTGCTCTACAAGTTGGCGCGGGCGGCCGTCGACTACCTTCGCGTCGACGCGGAACCGACGCGCACCGAGATCGTGCTGGACACCGACAACTTCCCCACCGACCGTTACCTGCTCGAGGGCATCGCGGCCGAACGTGGCATGACGCTGCACTGGATTCACTCCGACCCCGCGAGCGGCGTCACAGTGGAGCAGGTGCGGCAGGCCGTGGGCCCGCAGACAGTGCTCGTGCTGCTCAGCCACGTGGCCTACCGCTCCAGTTTCCTTGCCGATATGCGCGAGATCACCGCGGTGGTGCACGCCGCGGGCGGCCTCGTGCTCTGGGACCTCAGCCACTCGGTCGGCTCCGTGGTGGTCGAACTCGACCTGTGCGACGTGGACCTGGCCGTCGGCTGCTCCTACAAATACCTGAACGGCGGCCCCGGCGCCCCCGCGTTCGCCTATGTGCGCAGCGACCTGCAAGACGTTCTCACCCAGCCGATTCAGGGCTGGATGGGAACGAAGGATGTCTTCACGATGGGCCCGGGGTATGTGCCGGCCGACGGCATCCGTCGTTTCATGAGCGGAACCCCGCCGATCGTGGGGATGCTGGCCATGCAGGATTCGCTCGCGATGATCGAGGAGGCCGGCATCGACCAGGTGCGCGCCAAATCGGTGGCGCTGACCGAGTTCGCGCTGACCCTCGTGGATGCCTGGCTTGCCCCGATGGGCGTGACTGTGTCGTCGCCGCGAGAGCCCACGCACCGCGGCGGTCACGTGACCGTGAACCACCCCGCCATGCGGCAGGTGACGCAGATTCTGTGGGAGCACGATGTGATCCCCGATTTCCGCATGCCCGACGCACTGCGCATCGGCCTGTCCCCGCTGAGCACAAGCTTCGTCGAGACCTTCGAGGGGGTCGCGGCGATCCGGGACGTGCTGCGCGGTGTGCTGCTCGGGCAGAGCGGGCTTGCCGGCGGAGCCAACGGTGGTCTCGGCACCGGCCTGGGCACCGGCCTGGCCGGTGCGCTCGGCGGCCCGGGGGTCGGCCTGTAGGATCGTGGAATCCACCCCCCGACGCCTCCGGAGTGAGCTATGCCAACAATCGTCGTAGAAGTTATGCCCAAGGCCGAGCTGCTCGACCCGCAGGGGAAGGCCGTCGCCGGCGCCCTGGGTCGCCTCGGCAAGACCCGTTTCACCAGCGTTCGCCTGGGCAAGCGGTTTGAACTCACCATCGACGGCCACGTCGACGACGCCGTGCTCGCCGAGGTGCAAGAACTCGCCGACACCGTGCTGTCCAACACGGTGATCGAGGATGTCATCGGCATCCACGTGCTGGAGGCACCCGCCGGAGAGACGCACTGATGCGCATCGGCGTCGTCACGTTCCCCGGTTCGCTCGACGATCGCGACGCCGCGCGCGCGATCCGCTTGACCGGCGCCGAGCCCGTCGCCCTCTGGCACGGCGAGCACGACCTGCACGGCGTGGACGCGCTCGTACTGCCCGGCGGCTTCAGCTACGGCGACTACCTGCGCTGCGGCGCCATCGCGAGCCTCTCTCCGATCATGGCGGAGGTCATCAGCGCGGCCAACAGCGGCATGCCCGTGCTCGGTGTCTGCAACGGCTTCCAGATGCTGACCGAGGCGCACCTGCTCGAGGGCGGCTTGATCCGCAACGACCACGGCTCGTTCATCTGCCGCGACCAGAAATTGCGCGTCGAGAGCGCCCTCACCGACTGGACCGGTGGTTTCGCGGCCGGCCAGGAGATCACCATCCCGCTCAAAAACGGCGAGGGCGGCTTCATCGCCTCCGCCGACACGCTCGAGCGCCTCGAGGGTGAGGGCCGCGTGGTCGTGCGCTACGTCGGCATGAACCCGAACGGCTCACTCAACGACATCGCCGGCATCAGCAACATGCGCGGCAACGTCGTCGGTCTGATGCCGCACCCCGAGCACGCGGTCGAGCCGGGCTTCGGCCCCGACACCGTCGACGCCATGCGCAGCGGCACCGACGGGATCACCTTCTTCACCTCCGTGATCGAACGGATGCTCGTCAGCGCGTAACAGCGTCCGCACCATGCGGTTGTCGGCGCGCCGGAGCGCCGGCGCGCTAGCCTGTCAGGGTGACGTCTAACAGCGGTGTGCGTGTGGGTGCCGCTGTCCGAGGGATGCCGCCTGGCTACTTCGCGTTGGTCATGGCCACGGGGATCATCTCGGTCGGGATGCACCTGATCGGCGTCCAGACGCTCAGCTTCATCCTCATGGTCGTGTGTGCCGCGGCCTACCTGATTCTCGTGGCGCTTACCGGGTGGCGGCTCATCGCCTATCCCGCGGCCTTCCTTGCGGACATGCACGATCCCCACCGCGGATTCCAGTTCTTCACTTTCGTCGCCGGCACCAACGTCCTGGCTGCCCGTCTCGCCATCGAGGGCTGGTTCGGCCTGGCGACAGTTCTCCTCGGGGTGTCCGGAATCACCTGGCTGTTGCTCGGCTACGCTCTCCCGTGGTTCGCGGTCCTGGGCCGCAGCGTGCGCCCCGTGCTCAACGCCGCGAACGGGACCTGGTTCATCTGGGTCGTCGCCAGCCAGTCGGTCGCCGTCGTGGCGGCCTCGTTGGAGCCCGTGTCGGGCGATGCCAGGGCACTGCTCGCAGTCCTCGCGATCTTGTCCTGGTCGGTGGGCATCTTCCTCTACGGTGCCGCGGGTGTTTTCGTATCCTTACGGCTGGTGCTCTATGACATCCGGCCTGAGCAGTTGGACCCGCCCTACTGGGTGTCTATGGGCGCGTGCGCGATCACGGTGCTGGCCGGTGCCCGCATCGTCGAAATGGCGGACGCCCCGATGGTGACCGCGACCCGGGGGCTCGTTGCGGGCGTCTCCGTCATGTTCTGGGCGTTCGCCACCTGGCTCATCCCCGTGCTCATCGCGGTGGGGTTCTGGCGTCACGTCACACACCGAGTGCCACTGCGCTACGAAGCGACGCTGTGGAGCATCGCATTTCCCGTCGGGATGTACGCGGTCGCCGGAATCTACCTGGGCCAGGCCGATGACCTTCCACTGGTCGGGCAGATCGGGACCGTCTCACTCTGGGTGGCTCTCGTGGTGTGGTTGGTCATGTTCACCGCGATGGTCCGCCAGCCGCTGCGGGCAGGTGGACTGTTTCGTGGATCCCCTGACCCGCGGCACCTGACCGTTGAGCCCGCAGTCACCGACCAACCGAGAAAGTGAGAACCGACCCGTGCAGAAAATTTCGATCGAGGCGTTCGCCCGCGAACACCTGAAGGCAGCCGCAGCCGGCACCAGTGGTCGCGCAGCCGGAACGGTCTTCGGCGGCCACGAGAAGGTGATGCGTCAAACCGTCATCGCGCTGCTGGCCGGGATCTCCCTGAGCGAGCATGAGAATCCGGGTGAGGCGACGGTCTATGTCCTCAGCGGGCGCGTGCGGCTAAGAGCCGGCGACGACGTCTGGGAGGGGCGCGCCGGTGATTTCCTGATCGTTCCGGACGCACGGCACAGCCTTGAGGCGGTCGTAGATTCCACGGTCCTGATGACCGTTGCCAAGAAGGGCTAGAACGCCAGATCGAGGACCGCCGCGACAGGCGCGCAGCGGTCCCCCGTGCCGGTGATCAGGCGATGATCGTCCACGGGTTCTCGATCAGTCGGGTCAGCGTTTGCAGGAACTGTGCGGCCACAGCGCCGTCGATGATCCGGTGGTCCGCCGACAGGGTGTAGCGCATCCTGTGCCGGGCAACGATCTCGTCCCCGACCACGACAGCCTCGCGGGCGGTGCCGCCGACGGCCAGGATCGCCCCTTCGGGCGGGTTGATGATCGCGGTGAACTGCTCCACACCGAACATGCCGAGGTTGCTGATGGTGAACGTGCCGCCCGACATCTGACCGGCTGTGAGCTTCTTGGCGTTGGCCAGGGAAACGAGCTGCTTGGCTTCCGTACCGAGCTGGCTGACGGTCTTCTGGTCCGCGTCCTCGATCACGGGAACCACGAGGCCGTTGCCCGAGGCGACAGCCACACCGATATTGACGCGGTGGTGCACCAGCATCTCGACGCTCGCGTCGTCGATGTAGGACGCGTTGACCTCGGGGTGCTCGCGGAGGGCGAGCGCGCTCGCCCGAATCAGCAGGTCGTTGATGCTCACCTTCGGCCGACCGGCCTGAACGAGTTGCGTGTTCAGCTCGGTGCGCAACTGCACGAGGTTCTCGGCGTCGGCCGCGGCGGTGACGAAGAAGTGCGGAATGGTGCGGGCGCTCTCACCCAGCCGCCGCGCGATGATGCGGCGCATGTTGCTCAGCGGGATCGCCTCGGACGCGCGCTTGTCGAGGGTGTCCGGTGAGGGTGCGGCGGCTGCCGCGCTCGGAGCGACCACGGTCGCGTTAGGGACGGCGGAGTCGGCACCGGGCGCGGTCGCCTGGGCGAGCAGTGCGTCGGTATCCGAGCGGATGATGCGGCCGCCGGGGCCCGTGCCGCGCACCTGGCTCAGGTCGAGATGGTTTTCCCGCGCGAGCTTGCGCACCAGCGGTGACGCGAAGAGGCGCTCACCGCGCCCGGCGGCGTTCCCGTCCGCATTGCCATCGATCGGAGGAACTGCCGGTGCGGCCTCGGCCGCCGGCGTAGCCGCCGGTGCGTCGGCAGCGGCGGCCGGCGTCGCCCCCGGCATGACACTCGGCTTGCCGTCGTCCAGCAGTGCGATGGGCTCGCCGATGGAGACCAGCTTCCCCTCTGCCACGAGATGCTCCGAGAGTGTGCCGGCCTCGTAGGCTTCGTACTCCATCGTGGCCTTATCGGTCTCGATCTCGACGAGCAGGTCCCCGACCTCGACCCGGTCACCGGGCTGCTTGTGCCAGATCGCGATCGCGCCTTCCTCCATCGTGTCGGAGAGGCGGGGCATTGTGATTTCGATCATGATTTTTCACCCATCGGGTAGCGGCGGCGACCGACGGCGTCGAGGGTCTGACGGATGGCGCCGATGACGTCCTCCGCCGACGGCAACGCGGCCGTCTCCAAAGGTTTTGAGTACGGGAGCGGCACCTCTGCCATCGCGACGCGTCGAACGGGCGCGTCCAGGTAGTCGAAGGCGCCATCGGAAATCGTGGCCGCGATCTCAGCGCCGATTCCATAGGTCAGCCAGTCATCCTCGAGGATGACGGCGGCATGCGTCTTCTTGACGGACTCCACAACCGTTTCGCGGTCCAGTGGACGCAGACTGCGCAGGTCGATGACCTCGATGTCGAGGCCGTCCGATTCCGCGAGCTGCGCCGCGACCTGCGACGCGACGTGGGCCATCCGTGAATAGCCGATCAGAGTGATGTCGCTTCCCTTGCGGGTGACGGCAGCCTTGCCGATTTCGGCCGACACGTCGCCGTCAGGCACCTCGCCCTTGATGTTGTAGAGCGACAGGTTTTCCAGGAACAGCACGGGGTCATCGTCCCGGATCGCCGCGATCAGAAGCGCCTTGGCGTCGGCCGGCGTGCTGGGTGCGACGACCTTCATCCCGGGGACGAAGGCGTAGAAGAGCTCGATGTTCTGCGAGTGGGTCGCACCCAGCTGCTGTCCGCCGCCACCCGGCGTGCGGATGACGAGAGGCACTCGGGCCTGTCCACCGAACATGCCGTAGATCTTGGCGGCGTGGTTCACGATCTGGTCGAGCGCGAGCAGGGAGAAGTTGATGGTCATGATCTCGACCACGGGGCGGAGCCCGAGCATCGCGGCGCCGATGGCGGCACCGGTGAAACCCTCTTCGGCGATCGAGGTGTCCCGCACGCGCTTCTCGCCGAACTCGTCGAGCATGCCCGCGGTGATCTTGTACGCGCCTTCGAAGAGACCGATCTCCTCACCCATCAGGAACACATTCTCGTCACGCAGCATCTCGGAACGCAGCGTGTCGTGCAGTGCCTGGCGATAGGTCATGATGCTCATTGGTTGACTCCGTAGTCGGGGATCGGTGCCGGCTCGAACAGAGGCTGCCCGGGCAACCGATGGGAGTCATTGGCCACGGCTGTGGCGTAGGTGTAGTCGAACAGGGTCGACACATCCGGGAACGGGCTGTTCTCGGCGAACGCCGCCGCCTCGGTTGCCTGAAGGGTTACTTCCTCGTCGATCTTCGCCAGTTCCTGCTCGTCAAGCAGACCGTCCGCGACCAGCTTGGCGGCGAAGGTGTGCACCGGGTCTCGTTCCTTGACCAGGGACATCTCCTCGTCGGAGCGGTACTTGGCCGGGTCGACGACGGAGTGCCCACGCAGTCGTTCCGTCACGACCTCGAGAAGGAAGGGCTTACCGCTGCGAGCCTGAGCAACGGCACGCTGGGCGGCCTCGAACACGGCGACGGGATCGAGCCCGTCGACGCGTTCCGACGCCATCCGGTACGCGGATGCGCGCTTGTAGAGGTCCGGCTCAGCCGAAGCCTTGTCGACCGTGGTGGCCATTCCCAGCCTGTTGTTGATGATGACGTAGACGATCGGAAGGTTCCAGAGAGACGCGATGTTCAAAGACTCGTGGAATGCTCCGATGTTCGTGGTGCCATCGCCCATCGTGCACAGCACGATCTCGTCGCCGGCGCGGTAGTCGATGGCCAGGGCGGCCCCCGTCGCCAGCGGGATCTGGCCGCCGACGATGCCGTAGCCGCCCAGCATCCGCTTCTCGAAGTCGAACATGTGCATCGAGCCGCCCCACCCCTTGGACACCCCGTCGGATCGGCCGTACAGTTCGGCCATCACCCGGTTGGGGTGGATGCCGCGGGTGATCGCGTAGCCATGCTCGCGGTAGTTGGTGAAGAGGTAGTCGCTCGGGCGCAGCGCGGACATGAGCCCGACGACCGCAGCCTCCTCGCCGAGATTCAGGTGGCAGTAGCCGCCGATCAGCGCTTGCGTGTAGGCCCGTGCGGCTCGCTCTTCGAACCGGCGGATGAGCATCATCTGGCGGTAGAACCCGGTCAAGAGTTCCCGGTCGGCCGGGGAGACATCGGGTTTTGCGCCCGGGGTCGGCCGATCCGGGGAGGTGGTTGGTCGGGACTGAGTCGCCACGGATGTACGCGCTCGAGTGGTCATGAAAGAACTCCCTGCTCGGCCTTCGTGAGGTCGGAGATCGAAGAGTCGCATCGAATTTTAATGATACGAATTAGTTTCATTCTACATCCGAGAGTACGTTTGCGTTTAACGTTTTTTTGAAGATCCGAAGGGCCGGACATGGACTCAGCGACCCCAGCGAGCCCGGTTCGCAAGCGCGGCCGACCCACGGAGGCGGGGCGCGTCGAGCGTCGAGGCCAGATCCTCGACGCCGCGTTGCCGGTCTTCCTCGAATATGGCTTCGGCAAGGCGACGGTGGACCGGATTGCCGCCGCGGCCCGCGTCACCAAGCGCACGATCTACACCTACTTCGGTGACAAGGATGGCGTCTTCACCGAGATGCAGCGACGCCTGGCCGCGAACGTGAGTGGCGAGCCTCTCCGCACGGAGACGCTGGAATCACTCGCCGCGCGTATCGTGTACGGGTTGCACTCGGCCCAGATGATCGGACTACACCGCCTCGTGATCGCCGAGTCGCTGCGTTTTCCCGAACTCGCCCGACGGCTGCACGACAACGGCGACATGCGCCACATCGCGCGCCTCGCAGACCACATTCGGGCCGAGCACGGCCAGGCGGCCGCTGCCCATGCCGAGCAGCTCTACGCACTGCTGCTGGGCGAAGACTACCGGCGGCGGCTGCTCGGGCTGCTCGAACCGGTGACCGCCGCCGAGGCCGCGGTCCACGCTCGGTCCGCGCTGGCCGTCATCCAGTTGACGACGGCGAGCCCCCTGTCCGGCGCCGCATCGGCAGCGGGTGCGCCGAGTCCGTGATGACGACCCGGTCGTCGATCCTGCCCTGGCGCATCTCGTCGAGGACGTCGGTCAGCTCCTCGAGGCGGCCAGTGGCGACAGCCGGGTGGAACACTCCACGGTTGTGGAAATCAGGGCTTCGACAAGGTCACGGCGGGTGCCCCCGATCGAACCGCGAATGGTGAGGCCCTTGAGCACGATGTCGAAGATCGGCGCCGACAGCCCACCGCCGTCAGGCAGCGATGGGCCTCAGCTGCAGCCGCTCGTGCTGCCACAGCTTTCGCAGACGTAGCACGAACCGGCCGGACGCATGGCGGTGCCGCACGACATGCACAGCGGCGAATCCAAGCTGAGACCCTGCTGAGCCTCGAGTAGTTCCGCCGAGGAATGCACCGCTCGAGTCGCCCCTGCAGGCGGCTGGGCCGGAGGCAGCACCTGGCTCGGTGGCGCCGTTTCCGTTGCTTCAGAGCCACCCGCATCGAGCTGGGAAACGCGCTCGGCGGTCGTGAAGATCCCCATCGACGAGCGCGTGGCGAACGGCAGGTGGTCCAGGGCCAGGCGGCGGAAAATGTAGTCCATCATCGACTGCGCCATCCGGATGTCCGGGTCATCGGTCATCCCCGCCGGTTCGAAGCGCAGATTGGTGAACTTCTCGACGTAGGTCGGCAGCGGCACCCCGTACTGTAGGCCGATCGAGACCGCGATGGAGAATGCGTCCATGACCCCGGACAGAGTAGAACCCTGTTTGCCCAGCCGGAGGAAGATCTCGCCGAGTTCGTCGTTGGGGTACAACCCCGCCGTGAGATGCCCCTCGGCGCCGGCGACGGCGAAGGACGTGGTGATCGACGTGCGGGACTTCGGAAGTCGCCGCCGGATCGGCGACGCGGGCTGCACGACCGGCACGGACGCCGGGGCGGCCTTGCCGTCCGATAGGGGCTGACCGACCTTGCAGTTGTCGCGGTAAATGGCCACCGCCTTGAGCCCGAGCTTCCAGCCCTGGAAGTAGACCTCCTCCACTTCGTCGACCGTTGCGCTCTGCGGGAGGTTGACGGTTTTGGAGATGGCTCCGGAGAGGAACGGCTGAACCGCGGCCATCATGCGCACGTGGCCCATCGGCGCGATGGCCCTCTTTCCCATGGCGCAGTCGAAGATCGCGTAGTGTTCCGGTTCGAGCCCGGGGGCACCGATGACCTGTCCGTGCAGGGCGATGTGTTCGACGATCGCTTCGGCGGCCTCCTGCGGGTACCCCAGGCCGCGCAGCGCTCGGGGCACGGTCTGGTTGACGATCTGCATGGAGCCGCCACCCACCAGCTTCTTGAACTTCACCAGTGAGAAATCCGGTTCGATTCCCGTGGTGTCACAGTCCATCATGAAGCCGATCGTGCCGGTGGGAGCGAGAACACTGGCTTGCGCGTTTCGCCAGCCGGACACCTCCCCCAACATCAGGGCCTGCTGCCAGGCCGCCGACGCCCGATCATGGATCTCGCCGCTCATGCCACCCGAGGTCTGCAGGGCGATGTCGGCTGCCTCGTGCTTGCGCATGACTCTCGTGTGGGCCTCCGCATTGCGCGCGAAGCCCTCGTACGGGCCAACCACCCCGGCCAGTTCGGCCGAACGCCGGTAGGCGGTTCCGGTCATCAGGGAGGTGATCCCGGCGGCCACGGCCCTGCCCGACTCGGAATCGTAGGCGTGACCGGCGGCCATCAGGAGAGCACCGAGGTTGGCGTAGCCGATGCCCAGCTGGCGGAACGCGCGGGTCGTCTCACCGATGGCCGGCGTCGGGAAGTCGGCGAAGCAGATCGAGATGTCCATCGCCGTGGTGATCAGCTCGACCGCCCGAACGAAGGCATCCGTGTCGAACACGTCCTCCCCCGGGACGGCGTCGGCGCGCAGAAACTTGAGCAGATTGAGCGAGGCCAGGTTGCAGGACGAGTTGTCGAGCGACATGTACTCCGAGCAGGGATTCGACGCCGTGATCCGACCCGATTCGGGATTGGTATGCCAGTCGTTGATGGTGTCGTCGTACTGGATTCCCGGGTCGGCGCAGTCCCACGCCGCTTGGGCGAGTTGACGGAACAGGCCCGGTCCGTGCACTGACTCGATCTCGCTTCCGTCCTGCCGGGAGGTGAGGGAGAAGCTGGTGCCGTTTTCCACGGCTCGCATGAACTCGTCACTGACCCGAACGGTGTTGTTGGCGTTCTGGTACTGCACGCTCGCCATGTCCGCACCGCCGAGGTCCATGTCGTAGCCGGCATCCCGCAGAGCACGGATTTTGCCTTCCTCCCTCGACTTGGCCTCGATGAATTCCACGATGTCCGGGTGGTCCACGTCGAGCACCACCATTTTGGCAGCACGCCGGGTCGCCCCGCCGGACTTGATCGTGCCCGCGCTGGCATCGGCGCCGCGCATGAACGAGACGGGCCCACTGGCCGTTCCGCCGGAGGAGAGCAGTTCCTTGGAGGAACGCAGTTGGGACAGGTTCACCCCCGCCCCAGAACCGCCCTTGAAGATCATCCCCTCATCGCGGTACCAGCCGAGAATGGACTCCATTGTGTCCTCGACCGAGAGGATGAAGCAGGCGCTGACCTGCTGCGGCGATGGCGTCCCGACGTTGAACCACACCGGGGAGTTGAACGAGAAGACCTGATGCAGGAGCAGCCAGGTCAGTTCCGCACCGAAGACCTCCGCGTCGCCGTCCCCGGCGAAGTACCCGTTCGCCGACCCGGCAACCACATACCGCGTGACCACCCGGTCGAGCAGCTGCTTGAGGCTGGACTCCCGCTCGGGCGACCCGATGGCCCCGCGAAAGTACTTGGTGCTCACAATGGTGGAGGCGTTCGCCGACCAGGTGTCCGGGAACTCGACACCCTTCTGCTCGAAGACGGTTTCGCCATTCTTCCAGTTCGTCTGCACGACATCGCGAAGCTCCCAGACCACCTCGTCGTACGGGTGGACCCCGGGCGTGCTGAAGTGGCGCTCGATGGCCAGTCCGGCACTATGCGCACCCTGATCGCTTCCGTCAGACCCGGCTTCGGCGTTCTGATTCCTGCTACTCACGTTCGCTCCCCACTCTCGACACCCGAATGCCGAATTACTACCAGTGGGCGTCAACTCCTCAGTGAACCACTACATGTAGTGATTGTGTTTTTCTGCTTCGGCTCGGGCGTGTCCTCGACGGGCAGTGCTGCAGAAAAAAGCCCGCCTGGCGGTGCGGAGCAGGGCTGCACGCACAGGCCGGCCGATCAGTGCCGCGCCGTCGGCCAGGACGACGGCCCGCATCAGATCCCCACCAAAAAACGTTGCGCTGCTGAAGGGGAAAATCTGAGCCCCGCGGCGCAACCACGTCGATAGAGGGGTGGTGTTCCGTGCGGTGTGCAGCATCCCGACGGTGGCCGGGCACCCGCGCACCGACGGCAGACAGTCGCACCGGCACGCGAATGCATGAAACGATGGATTTGTCCGGTACCGGCCCAGCTTCGTCAACCTAGTCCGGCGATCAACGGGAGGCCACGAAATGGCAAGAATCTACACCAGAACCGGCGACGCCGGCAGCACCGGGATGCTTCATGGCGGCAGGGTCTCCAAGGGTGATGAACTCATGGACGCGGTCGGCGACATCGACGAAGCGGTGTCTGCCCTCGGTCTGGCGCGAGCGGGATGCGCCGAGCCCGAGCATGCCGCGATCCTGTTCCGCGTGCAGCGCGATTTGTTCGTCGTCGCAGCTGATCTGGTCGTGAACCCAGCTCACCGCGACCGCCTCGTCCCGCGCATATCGCTGGTCGTTCCGGACATGGTCACTGAGCTGGAGGGAATCATCGACGGGCTGGTGACCGCCCGGCCGCTGCGGCCGGTTTTCCTCATCCCCGGGTCGACGCCCACCGAGGCCGCCATCGATCTGGCCAGAACGGTGGTGCGGCGGGCCGAGCGGCACACGGTGCGGGCCGGTGTGGTCGGGCATCCGGTCAGCGACGACGCGCGGCACTACCTCAACCGGCTCTCCGACCTGCTCTACGTGCTTGCCCGGCACTCGGCGGGCCCCGAAACAGAGCCAGCCAGCCACGACTGAGGACGACTCAAAATTGAATTCTCTCCCTCGCCGGTTCCTCCTCCGCTTAGCCTCAATACCGTTCAGTTAAGCGTTTGAGTGGTGATTTTGGCTCGTGGAGGGGTAGTACACGGTCGCGAGTTCTATCGCGGAGGCCTCGGCCGGATCAAGGATCGTGGTCAGCAGCCGGTCGGCGTCAGGGTTGTCGCGTCCGTCGTCGATCGTGTAGTCCACGACCCGCACGGTCAATGGTGGTGTCGATTGCCGCCCCGGGCCCGAGGTCGGGATGATCGTCGCCAGCCAGGACCCGTCAGCGAGGGTCTCCTGATGCCGAGGGCGGAGGTTCGTCTTGACCCACCAGAGCAGGTCAGCGCCCGTCGCTGCCGCTTGAGCCCACAACCGGAAGCCGGAGAAGCCGCGGTCGGCGAGGACCAACATGCCCGGTTCGAAGCGTCCTGCGAGCTCTCGGGAGAGTTCAATTTCCGACGTCGCGCACGGGCCAATCACCGCGTCCAGAATGGCATGCGTTCCGCACTCAGCCAGGGCCACCAGGCGTGCTTGCGGGAAAGCAGATTGTTCGCCCCGGCTGACCGGCCCCCGGGGGCGAGCAGGCGGTACTCGATCTAGCCGCAGTGCTGCTCGTCACTCCGCTGCCGCGCACCCGTGCGCTCTGGGCAGCCACTCTTGTCACCGGAGTAGCGCGGCACCAAGCCGCGTTGATCGTCGTCTTTCACCACGTGCTCGCCGACGGCGTGGCTGGCCTGGTCGTGCTGGGCGGGCTCGTAAACCAGTCGGACGCTACCGGGACGCCCAGGGCCGTGGGCCCGAAGACGCGTGAATCCGATTTCCCGCGGCCGCAAGCCTCCATTCGCCAGCTTGCCATCGACGCCTGGACCCGCCGGCTAGGTTCACTGCGAGCTCTCCCCGCTCTGCTGCGCCGCCTCCGCGATGCGGCCCGGGAATTGCGGTCGGTGCGGTGGACGCGCCTGAGGTCAACGTCGCTCAACCGGCCGACCGGCCCGCGACGAAGCCTCGCTACGGTCACGGTGGCGCTGGACGGGATCCGCAACGCCGGTCACGCCCAGAAAGCCACGGTCAACGACGTCGTGCTCACCGCGATCGGTGGCGCGCTGCCGAACTCTCCTGCCACTGGCCAAGGCCCTGCACGAAGGTTTTACTGAGGCAATTTGGGAAAGTCGCGTCGGGTCCGCTGCCGGGTAACGTTCCGACGAGACCGCCCAGGATGCACCGGTC
Source organism: Cryobacterium sp. Hz7 (assembly GCF_004402815.1). NCBI lineage: Bacteria > Bacillati > Actinomycetota > Actinomycetes > Micrococcales > Microbacteriaceae > Cryobacterium > Cryobacterium sp. Hz7. Next base: position 20,038 of record NZ_SOFB01000003.1, on the reverse strand, counting down.
GATCGCGACGAGTCGCCCGAGTCCCCGCAATAAATTCCTTGGCCGACATTCAGCCCTAGAAGTCGGGCACGTCGGGCAGAAACTACTGCGGGCGCGGGCTGTGCCATCCACCAATAACGTTGTTCCCGACGATCTGCACGACGCCAATGGTCGGCCGGGCGAATCCGGTCAGCATCTAATGGGATTCAATCCTCGCAGAACCCCTAGCCGATACGGAGCGAGGGAGAGCTCCATCGACCGAGTCTCTGTTGCGCGCGGTTAGCCTCCGCGCAACAATGCCCCTCGAACGGCTTATCCGATTAGTTCCACGCCTGGTCTCGGAAATCGCGGATACCGTGCTCGCTCCGGCTCTTCAGCGCCAGCGTGAGCAGATGAATCAGATCGCGAAACCCCCGCGTCGGCGTCGGGTACTTGAACACTCGGTCCGTCCAGCCTTCTGGGCTCATCCGGCAACGAACGCGCCAGCCATGAGGTCAATTTCGCTTTCCGGGATGTTGAGTCGGCGGGCTTCCACGACCCACCCGGAGACAGCGGCCTTGACTTCTGATAGCAATGCGACGGCGTCTTTCACACGGAAGTACCGAGCCACGTCTAGGAGGGCGGCGGTGTCCGCGAAAAAGGTGTCGTAGTCGATGGACGTGGACAACTCCTTGGGTCCCGCCGCCGGGTTGGGGTTGAGGTCGAACGCGGGAGACAAGTCCCAGCTGCGTGTGGTGTCCGACCGGAGGAACCCGTGGTTTCTGAGATGGTCGTCGGTGTTAGAGATCAGGATTGAGAACGCGATCCGGCGCCACAGCTCGCGAAGGTCACGCGTCGCAAATGAGGATGACTGCTCAATGACCTCGGCGATTTCCAAGTAGCTGCGGTGCTCGCCGTCAACTGCTTCGAGCATCGTCATAGCGCTCACATATCCGATGCGACTATCCCCGACTCTGTCGAACCTGTTGAGCAGCAGCACGTTCCGGCCTGCGACACTCATCAATTCAGTGCGCGGCGTTCGAATGCCTGCCCGGCTGGCCAGCGTCAGAGCAAGCTGCTCCCACGCCATGACGTCCCATTCGTCGGAGGCAACACGGGGGAACTTCGCAATGAGCAATGCACCCCGGCCGTTGACAACGGAAGCTTTGGGCCGGGCACCACCGATAGAGCTTCCCGCACGCAGGAGTAGCCGCAACGATTCGTCATCGGGATGGTCGCTCTCAACAGATTCAACAGCGTGGAGAAGTCTCGGCAGGCCGACCAGGTGCGGCACGCTTGCAGCCGCCGGCCCCAGCCAATCAGTGGTCCCCGGACGACGGAACCGGAAGGCGCCCTGACGAAGGTCGTCGCGAACACCGAGCGTGTAATCAAGTTCGCCGAAACTGCGTGCAGCTCCACCGCCTTGTGCGGCACGGTGGTGTTCGGATCTTTCGATGAGTTTGCGTCCCCAGCGGTCGGGAGCGCAGTCCGTGAACGCCCCGAAAAGGCGACGCCCGTCCGCAGTGTTGAAAGACCCGGATGAGAGGGGTAGTCCCGGATCGAGCGAGTACGCGTCTGGTCTGGCCAGATAATCGATGTCGTAGGTGAAAGTGGCGCTCTCGGAGTTGCGTCGACGATGCGCGTAGACCGTGCCCGCGCGGACGTCGACACCGTCTATTTGCACCCAGACTTCCGCGTCAGACATCGGCCTGTTTCTTCGGCCGGCTCTGACGCACACGCTGCGGGAGAACTTCCTCGGAGCGAAGCCGGCCGATGTCGCTGCGATAAGGGTCGGCGCTCTCAACGACCGTGTCCATGATTCCAAGTGCCCGGAAGACACGCAGCGCGGTCTCGAGGCTGACGCCTCCCTGCCCTGATTCCAGCTTGTGGAGGGTTGCCCGGCTCATGCCCGCGCGGTCCGCGACCTGCGCAGCAGTCAACCCGAGAAGTTTCCGCCACGTCTGAATGTCTGTGCCAAGTTTACGGAGAGCACGCCGGACGGGGATGGGGGTTAATCGCTTCTCAACCATTGACTCTCCTCCCTAACGTCTATTATTTTATACACTAACGTTCATAAAGCATTTGATACTTCGCCTTAAATTGGTTTCCCGTCTGCGGCGGATCGCAGCGCACCGGACGAGTGTGCCGCGTGTCGGGCGTGTGGCGGGCAGACTCCGGTGCCTTTACGGGCGGAGAGGTTCACGCGTGCCCACATTTGGCAGGAATGTCGGGTGCGGCCCAAGCTCACACGACTCACAAATCGCACCAGACTCACAAGACTCACGAGGGACTGCCTCGAGTTCAGTTGACTCCAGGGGTGAGTGGTTTCAGGCGGCCGCGCGAGCCGGGCGAATGGCCCCTTCGATCTCCGCGCAGGCGCCTGATGTCTGGCATCGGCGAAGAGTTTCTTCATCCCGCCGTGGCGGAGCAGAGCCATGTCATCGATCGAGTCCGCGCCGGCGAGCATCCCCGCGACCAACGCGGTGACTTTCAACCCTGCGTTCGCCCCGAGGTACCCCGGCAACGTCAATCACCGGCTGGCAAGCTCGCCCAGGCCCGTGGAGGCGGCCAACATCATCGCAGGGACGAGTCCGGCGGCCGACACGAGATTGGTGTCATCGAGGGACGCTGACAAGGCCGTGGAACTATGGAAAAATTGCATCTACGAGATGCCTTTCGTGTCAGTCGAAATGAACCCTAAGTGAGTTCTATTTTTCCTGGTCTGGAAGGCATTCTCTGTTTAACGCGCCGTCAACTCCCCAGCCTCACCGGTGGATTGAGGCTTAGGACACCGTGACCAACACCGGGGGGACCGGCAGGCGAGGTGACGGCGTGCGTCGAGCACCCCAGGTTCGCCGCCATCCGGCACGGTCGGGACCGGATGCCGCCGACAGGCCCCCCGGTGGAACCGTGCGTGCTCGGGCGGTCGGCCGTGCACTGACGTCGGTGAACTCCGGGACCGCAATTTCGTGGTCGATGACCGCACCGTCGGCGATGAAAGCCCCACGGCCGATGTCCGTGTTGCTGGCCAGGCGCGCCTCGTTTCCGACAATCGCATCGGCCCCGACATGCACGTTCGCGCCGACGAAGACCCGCGCGCCGATGATCGCCCCGTGGTCGATCCAGCTCCCCTGCCCGATCCACGATTCAGGCCCGATCTGGGCGTCACTTTCCACATACGTTGCGCTCGACACGTAGGCGCTCGGGTTCACTTGGGCACCGGGCGACACCAGTCCACGCCCGTTCTCGTGACGCCGGTACTTCGTCACCTGGCCCTTCTCGAGTTCCACTTCCACACTCATTCTTGCCACTAGCAGTCTCCTCGATCTCATCGTGTGATTTATTAAAAGGATAACTCTGCTTTTAATAACCTGTCCAGGAAAGTTGCCCGGCGATCACGGCGCGGGCGCCGCAGCGGCCCGCCCGAATCATCCGTCGATGTCACCCGGGCTAGACGGCGCTGGACGGCTCCCACAGGTTGATGCCCATGTCGACGGCGTGCTCGTCGATCGCCGTGATCTCGGCGTCGGTGAACGCGAGGTTGTCGATCGCGGCGATGTTCGTCTCCAACTGCTTCACCGAGGAGGCGCCGACGAGCGCCGTGGTGACGGTTTCGCGTCGCAGCACCCACGACAGGGCGAGCTGGGCGAGCGACTGACCGCGGGCATCCGCGATCTCGGTCAGGGCACGGATGCGCCCCACCGTCTGGTCGTTCACCATGTCGCGGCTCATCGAGCCGGCCTGCGAGGCTCGGGACCCCTCGGGCACCCCGTTCAGGTAGCGGTCGGTGAGCAGCCCCTGCGCCAGCGGGGAGAAGGCGATGCAGCCGACGCCGAGGTCGTCCAGGGTATCGAGCAGTCCGTCTTCGACCCAGCGGTTGAACATCGAGTACGAGGGCTGGTGGATCAGCAGCGGCGTGCCCATCTCGGCCAGGATCGCGGCGGCCTGCCGGGTGCGCTCGGGCGAGTACGAGGAGATGCCGGCGTACAGCGCCCGACCGCTCGTGACGGCCGTGTGCAGCGCACCCATCGTCTCCTCGAGCGGGGTGTCCGGGTCGGCCCGATGGGAGTAGAAGATGTCGACGTAGTCGAGGCCCATGCGGCCGAGGGACTGGTCGAGGCTCGAGAGCAGATACTTGCGGGAACCCCACGAGCCGTACGGGCCCGACCACATGCCGTAGCCGGCCTTGGTCGAGATGACCAGCTCGTCGCGGTGCGGGGCGAAATCCTGCGCGAGGTGCACGCCGAAGTTGCTCTCGGAGCTGCCCTTGGGCGGGCCGTAGTTGTTGGCCAGGTCGAAGTGGGTGACGCCTAGGTCGAAGGCGCGGCGCAGGATGGCGCGCTGCGTCTCCATCGGTGCGGTGCCGCCGAAATTCTGCCAGAGGCCCAGCGAGATCGCGGGTAGTTTGAGGCCGCTGCGCCCGGTGCGGCGGTAGGGCATGGAGTCGTAGCGGGTGTCCGCGGGAAGGTACGTCATCCCTTCAGACTCGCACAGTCGGCTGGGTAGCCCTCTGCCCCACTGATCCGCCGTGTCATCCGTTCGGCCGATGCGCGGCTCCCCCGCAACCCTGCGAAGATCGAAGCTCCCCCTTCTTTCGTCCCGTTCCCCACCCCCTGGAGTGTTCCCCCGTGTCTCCCCGCCTCTTCTACCGCACCATCGCCATCGCTGAGGCGGTGACCTGGACCCTCCTGATCGGCGGCATGCTGCTGAAATACGTGGCGGATGCCGGCGGCACCCCGGTGCGGATCGCCGGCTCCCTGCACGGGTTCGTCTTCATCAGTTACGCCCTGACCGCCGTGCTGGTGGGCCTGAACCAGCGCTGGCCGGTCCGGCTGATGGTGCTCGCCGTCGCCACGGCGATCGTGCCCTACGCAACGGTGCCGTTCGACATCCGTCTCGACCGCAGCGGCCGGCTCGACGGCGACTGGCGCCGCGTCGCCACCGACGACCCGCGCGACCACACCTGGGTGGGCACGCTGCTGCGCTGGATGCTGAACCGTCCGGTGATCCTGATCAGCAGTTTCGCCGTGGCCGCGGTGGCGATCATGACGGTGATGCTGTCGCTGGGTCCTCCCGGCGGGCGCAGCTAGCGGGCGGCCAGGCCGCTGCCAGGCTATAGCCGGGCGGCCTCGGAACCGGCGCTGGAGCGGCGCGGCGGGTAGACTCGCCAGGTCAAGCATCCGTTATCTCTGGGAGAACGCCACTCGTGACCGCTGTTACCACCACACCCTCCCGCGGCATTGCCGACACCGTTGCAAACGCGATTGCGACGCCCGAGAAAGAGCAGCCGTTCGACGCGCTGGGGCTGACCCCGGGCGAGTACGCCGAGATCCGACAGATCCTCGGCCGCCGCCCCACGAGCGGCGAGCTCGCGATGTACTCGGTGATGTGGAGCGAGCACTGCTCCTACAAGAGTTCGAAGAAATACTTGCGCTCGTTCGGCGAGAAGGTCTCCCCCGCCATGAAGAAGAACCTCATGGTCGGCATGGGCGAGAATGCCGGTGTGCTGGATGTCGGCGAGGGCTGGGCGGTCACGTTCAAGATCGAGTCGCACAACCACCCCTCCTACATCGAGCCGTTCCAGGGTGCCGCGACCGGCGTCGGCGGCATCGTGCGCGACATCATCTCGATGGGCGCCCGCCCCGTCGCCGTGATGGACGCCCTCCGTTTCGGACGTCTCGACGACCCCGACACCGCCCGCGTCGTGCACGGCGTCGTGTCCGGCATCTCCTTCTACGGCAACTGCCTCGGCCTGCCCAACATCGGCGGCGAGACCTGGTTCGACAAGGTCTACCAGGGCAACCCGCTCGTCAACGCACTCTCCGTGGGCGTGCTGCGCCACGAGGACCTGCACCTCGCCAACGCCACCGGCACCGGCAACCAGGTGGTGCTCTTCGGAGCCCGCACCGGCGGCGACGGCATCGGCGGGGCATCCATTCTCGCCTCGGACACCTTCTCCGAAGGCGGCCCCACCAAACGCCCCGCCGTGCAGGTCGGCGACCCGTTCGCCGAGAAGGTGCTGATCGAGTGCTGCCTCGAGCTCTACCGCGAGAAGCTCGTCGAGGGCATCCAGGACCTGGGCGCCGCAGGCATCTCCTGCGCCACCAGCGAGCTCGCCTCCAACGGCGACGGCGGCATGTTCATCGAGCTCGACAAGGTGCTGCTGCGCGACCCCACCCTGACGGCCGAAGAGATCCTGATGAGCGAGAGCCAGGAACGCATGATGGCCGTCGTCACCCCGGAGAAGCTCGCCGGTTTCCTCGCCATCACCGCCAAATGGGATGTCGAGACCAGCGTGCTCGGCGAGGTCACCGACTCCGGCCGGCTCATCATCGACTGGCACGGCGAGGAGATCGTCAACGTGGACCCGCGCACCGTCGCGGTCGACGGGCCGGTCTACGACCGCCCGGTCGCCTACCCCACCTGGCTCGACGCGCTGCAGGCCGACAGCGCCTCCGCGCTGCCCCGCCCGACCTCACCCGAGGTGCTGCGCGAGCAGTTCCTGGCCTTGCTCGGCTCGCCGAACCTGGCCGACCCGAGCTGGATCACCGACCAGTACGACCGCTACGTGATGGGCAACACGGCCCTCTCGTTCCCCGACGACGCGGGCATGATCCGGATCGACGAGGAGTCGGGCCTCGGCTTCGTCATCGCCACCGATGCGAACGGCCGTTATTGCCAGCTTGACCCGTACCGCGGCGCGCAGCTCGCTCTGGCCGAGGCCTACCGCAACGTGGCCGTGACCGGCGCGGTGCCGGTCGGCATCAGCGATTGCCTCAACTTCGGTTCGCCGGAGAACCCCGAGGTGATGTGGCAGTTCGCCCAGACCGTCGACGGTCTGGCCGACGGATGCCTGGCGCTCGAGATCCCGGTCACCGGTGGCAACGTGTCGTTCTATAACCAGACCGGCGACCAGCCGATCCACCCGACCCCTGTGGTCGCCGTGCTCGGCGTGATCGACGACGTCGCCCGCCGCGTGCCCAGCGGCTGGCAGGACGACGGCCACAACATCTACCTGCTCGGCGTGACCCGCGAGGAACTGGACGGCTCGGCCTGGGCCGAAGTCATCCACGACCACCTGGGCGGGCTGCCGCCCGTCGTCGACCTGGCCGGCGAAGCCGCCCTGGCGGGGCTGCTGCACGCGGCGTCGATCGAGGCGCTCATCGACAGCGCCCACGACCTCAGCTCGGGCGGGCTGGCGCAGACGCTGGCCGAAGCGGTGCTTCGGTTCGGGGTCGGAGCCCGCGTGTGGCTCGGCGACATCTGCGAGCGCGACGGGATCGACGCATCCGTCGCCCTGTTCTCGGAGTCGGCCGGGCGCGTGATCGTATCGGTTCCTCGGGAAGACGACGTGAAGTTCCTCGGCCTCTGCGAGGGGCGAGGCTACCCGGTGCTGCGCATCGGCGTGACGGACTCGACCTCGGCGAGCCTGGAGATCCAGGACCACTTCACGGTGTCGCTCGCCGACTTGCAGACGCGTCACCGCAGCACCCTCCCCTCCCGTTTCGCGCAGTAGGGGTTCCTCCTCCGCCCGTTCTCCCGCTCCCCTCCGACCGACCGACCCCGTTTCGCCCCTGCGTGCGACCAATCGGCCGCCATCGCCGGGATCAAAGTGGCACTTTCCGCGCACGCGCGAGCACCTGCGGTCGGCGCCTGTGGATAGAGCACCGTGCGAATCGCAGCGGGTGGCATCATCGTGCGATGAGACCGCCTTCTGAGCTGCCGGCCGGGCTCGGTGATGGGCCGTTTTCCGTCGCCGACGCTCGACAGCGGGGAGTCAATTCCGGGCGACTGCGGCGCAGCGACCTCGCGCGGCCCTTCCACGGCGTGCGGGCGCCTGTGGGGCGCGGCCCGTCACCGGCCCCCATCAGCGACGCGGACAGGTGGGCACGGATCCGTGCAGCAGCGCGCACCCGGGCCTATGACTACGCGGTGCGGATGCCGTCAGATCAGTTCTTCAGCCACGCGACGGCCGCGCTTCTCCACGGGCTGCCTCTCCCCGCACGACTCCTCGAGCGGTCAATCGTGGATGTAGGCACAGGCATTCGGACCCGGCGCCGCCGGGGCAAGGGCGTGCGCGGACATCTGATTCCGCTGGACCGGGTGCGCGTCGTTTCGGTGGGACACCTCGCCGTCGCTTCAGCGGTCGACGCGTGGGTCCAGCTGTCGACGGTCCTCACCCTCGATGAGTTGATCATCATTGGCGACTCCCTCGTGCGCCGCCAGCGGCCTGCGGCCACGATGGCGGAACTTCACCTGGCCGTTGCGCGGCACGCGGGCTTGCCCGGCGCCTGTCGTCTCCGCGAGGCCCTCGCCCTGGTCCGTCCGCGCACCGATTCTGCAAAGGAAACAGTGCTGCGACTTCTCATCGTGCGGGCAGGCCTGCCGGAGCCGGAAGTGAACCTGACCCTCGTCAATCGATACGGCGCCTTCATGGCCTTGGGTGATCTCGCCTACCTGCGCTACAAGGTCCTGATCGAGTATGACGGCGGCCAGCACCGCGAAGACGAACGACAGTTTCACCGCGACATCGACCGGCTGGACGAGCCCATGGAAGAAGGGTGGCGGGTCATCCGTGTCAACAAATCCCACTCTCCCCATGCGGTCATCGCCCGAATTCGCACCGCCCTTCTCGATCGCGGTTGGATCCCCTAAATCCCACCTCCAGCCCCACACCCTCTCCAGGGGTCGCGTGCGCTAGAAACGCCGCCATTCCCCGTCGTATGGCGGCATTTTGAGCGCACGCGGGGCCGTGCAGCGGGGCGCCCGCTAGATCGAGAAGGGGGCGCCGAGGTGGAGCTCCGAGCGTGACCAGAGCGACTCTGCGACCGCGGGGTCGAGCGAGGTGCGCGTGGGCTCCTGCAGCGTCGGCAGGCCGCGCGTGAGATAGCGAGGGCCGTAGTAGTCGCCGCCACGGGCATCCGGGTCGACGGCCGCACTCACCGTGGGCCAGGCCCCGGCGTCCTTGCCTTGAGCACCGAAGGACTGCAGGGTGTCGGCGAACCGGTTCGCACGCGACGGCTGATTGACCCCGCGGATGCCCGGCGTCAGACCCGAAATCGAGTAACCGGGGTGTGCGACGAGGCTTTGCACCCCGTCAGTGCCGCCGGCTCCGGCCGCCCGCAGCCGTCGATCGAGCTCGAAGCCGAACACCTGCATGGCGATCTTCGACTGCGCGTAGGCCTTCCACCGGTTGTAGCCGGACTCCAACTGCAGGTCGAGCAGCGGCGAGTCCAGCAGCCGCGAAATCATCGACCCGAGCGCGACGACCCGGCTGCCGGGCGTGCGCCGCAGAGCCGGCAGCACCCGCGCGGTGAGCGCGAAATGGCCGAGGTAGTTGGTCGCGAAGACCAGTTCGTGCCCGTCGGGGCTCAGCTCGCGCGTGCGCGGCGGGTGCACGATGCCCGCGTTCAGGATCAGCCCATCGATCCGCGGCAGCTCCAGCAGCGCGTCCGCGGCACGGTGTACCTGGGTGAGGTCGCTCAGGTCCAGCGGTATCGCCGACACGGATGCCCCGGGCACCCGGGCGTGGATGGCCGCGACCGCGGCTTCCGTCTTCGCGAGATTGCGGCAGGCCAGCACGACGTGGGCGCCCGCGGCGGCGAGTTGCTCGGTGGTGAAGTAGCCGAGGCCGGCGTTGGCGCCGGTGACGACGAAGGTCTTCCCGAACTGGGCCGGAAGGGCGCGCGACGCCCCGGGGAGCGCGGAGGTCTGAGAAGTCATGAGGTGGCCGGCGCCGTGGTGGCGGAAGAATCGGGGCTGGTGCCCACGACCGGCCGTGCGACATCCGTTCGTGCCCCCGCAGCTCGCGGCGCGGACCCGTTCGCCGACTCGGTGCCGGCGATCTTCTCGTGGTGGTGGATGACCTCGGCGATGATGAAGTTCAGGAACTTCTCGGCGAAGGCCGGGTCGAGCCGAGCCTCCTCGGCCAGTCCGCGCAGTCGCTGGATCTGCAGCAGCTCCCGCTCGGGGTCGGCGGGGGGCAGGCCGTGCGTGGACTTGAGCCGTCCGACCTGCTGGGTGAACTTGAACCTTTCCGCCAGCAAGTGGATCAGCGCGGCGTCGATGTTGTCGATACTCTGACGGATGCTGCCCAGTTCGTCGATCGCTTCCTGCCCCGCGCCGGCGGGCAATTCCTCGTGTGCAGCCATGGTTCGACGATACCGTTTCGCGCGCGGTGACCGCACGACCGGCACTGCCCGCCGTCTTCGATGGAGGCCGCGGGCTACCACCCGGAAGCGGTCACCCGCTCCAACGCATTCCACGCCCGCTCCGCCGAGGTCAACAGTTCCGGTCGACTTCGCCCGGCGCGCGAGTCGATCTCGACCGGAAGTGTCGATTCCGGCGCCATACCGGTCGCCATTAACTCCGTGACCGCTGCAGCGGCGCGGGCGACTCCGCCGACCCAGACGACCCAGACGACCCAGACGACCCAGACGACTCGGACGACCCAGACGACTCCGCCGACCGGGCCGCCCTCACCGGCCGCGCCAACCGCCGCGCCGACCCCGCCCGCCCAGGCAAGCGCAGCCGCCGCTGGGTCAGCAGGATGCCGAGCAGCACCAGCGCCGCCCCGGCCGGCTCGTGCCACGAGAAGGTCTCCGAGAGCACGAGCACCCCCAGCAGCACCCCGACGACGGGTGTGACATACGTCACCGTCGACGCGTTCGTCGGTCCCCAGGCGCGCAGCACGTTGATGTGCCAGATGTAGGCCACGCCAGTGCCGAGCGCGCCGAGAGTGAGCAGTCCGGCCACGATCGGCACGGTCAGTGCCACCGGATGCGCCGCCACCACCGGGGTGGCCACAAGCATGATCGCCCCGGCGATGCCGATGTTCAAGAACGCGAAAGTCGCGGGGGCGATCGGCCGGCCGCTCAGGAACCGGCGGGTGTAGCCGAACGTGAAGCCGTAGCAGACCGCCGCGCCCAGGCAGGCCAGCTGGCCCCAGAGGTCGCCGGTCAGGGCCGCGTAGCGCCACGGCGCGATGATCACGACCACGCCGGCGATGCCCACGAGGATGCCTGCCACCTGCCCGCGCGCGAGCCGCTCCACCCGGAACGCGAGCGTCGCCATCACCGCGGTCATGATCGGCGTCACGGCGTTGTAGATGCTGGCCAGACTCGACGACACGTACTGCTCCGCCCACGCGAACAGAAGGTGCGGCACGACGCATCCGGTGATCGCGATCACCAGGAAATGCAGCCAGACCATCTTCTCGCGCGGCAGCACCGGCCCATTGGCCACACGCGGACGGCTGGTCAGCACGATCAGGCCGAGCGTGAAACCGCCGAGCACCAGCCGCGACCACGCCACCTGGCCGAACGTGACCCCCTCGAGGGCCACTTTCATGAACAGGAAACTGGATCCCCAGACCACACCCATGCCCAGGAACTGCAGGGTAACCCGGGTTCGTCCGGCGGCGGGAACGTCTCTCACCTGCCGACTGTACCGCGCCCCGCCGACACTCCGCACGGGTGCCGGACTGGTGCCGACCGCCGCGGCCGAAAGCCGCCGATCATTGGCAATGAGTGACCCGCCGCGCACGCGAACGAATTCGACGGAGATTTTCACGAAAACGGATGCTGCGGGCCGGTTTTCGGCTCTTGGCGGCAAAATCTCCGTCGAATTCGTTCGGGCATTGAGCACGGAACCCACTCCGCACGGACGCGCTCGACCGCGGCCCGCTGCACGCGCCGAAGCGCGCCGGAACGCGCCGGAGCACGCAAACGGGCATCCGGCGGTGCCGCCGTCAGGCCACTTCTCTCGTCTCGAGCGGCCGCACCCGGTACTGAACCGAACGCGCGCCGTACCCGTCGAGCCGCGCCCGCAGCCCGGCCCGCACCCGAGGCCACTCGCTGTCGAGGATCGAGTAGATCACGGTGTCCCGCCAGCTGCCGTCGGCCCGCCGCCGCTCCCGGCGGATAATCCCCTCATACGTGGCCCCGATGCCCGCGATAGCCGCGCAGGACCGCACGTTCATCACATCCGCCTGGATCTTCACCCGCCCGAACCCATGGTCGAAGGCCAGCCCGAGCAGTAGTAGCTTCGTCTCCGCGTTGACGGCGGTGCCCCAGACCCGCGGATCGTAAGCGGTCCAGCCCACGTGGGCCGACTCGTGTTGCAGGTGCAGGTCGCCCAGCGTGGACATGCCCACGAGGTCACCGGCGTGCGGGCCGCCGGCCAAGCGCACCGCATAGGGCAGTCCCGCCCAGTGAACGTAGGCATCCGCCCAGTCGGTGAACTCGGCCGGGTCCGTGCGGAGCCCGCCCGGGCCACCGCCAAAACCGCCGTCGAAAACCATTGGATGCGCGATCGCGCCATGCAGCTCGGACAGCAGCGCACGGGTGAGAGGTTCGAGCCGCACATAGTGGCCCACGATGGCGATGCTCTGAGGTCGTTCGGCAGTCATGCCGACACTGTGGCAGCGCCAGGTTGCCACCGAATGAACGGCAGCGGTCAGGTCGGCGCGAACGAATTCGACGGAGATTTTGGCGAAAACGGAGGCCGCGGGCCGATTTTCGCCCTCCAGCAGCAAAATCTCCGTCGAATTCGTCAGGGCACCGGGCGGAGGCCTTCAGCACCGCCCGCAGCCCGCCGTTCACAGCCCGTGGCCCGCAGCCGGCGGCCCACAGCCCGTGGCCCGCGGCCCACAGCCGCGCTTGCCTCAGTCGACGAGATCGTGGCGCGAGATGATCTCCTCGCGGCCGGGACCGACGCCGATCGCCGAGATGCGGGCGCCGCTCATCTTCTCGATCGCGAGCACGTAGGCCTGCGCGTTCCGCGGCAAGTCCTCGAAGGTGCGGGCGCCGGTGATGTCATCGGTCCAGCCGGGGAAGTCCTCGAAGATGGGCTTTGCGTGATGGAAGTCGGACTGCGACACGGGCACCTCGTCGAAGCGCACGCCGTCGACGCTGTACGCGACGCAGACGGGAATCGTGTCCAGGCCGGTCAGCACGTCGAGCTTGGTCAGCACGAAGTCGGTCACCCCGTTGATGCGGGCCGTATAGCGGGCGACGGGCGCGTCGTACCAGCCGCAGCGGCGCGGGCGCCCCGTGGTGGTGCCGAACTCGAAACCGTTGGCGCGCAGGAACTCGCCCGACTCGTCGAACAGTTCGGTCGGGAACGGGCCTGCGCCGACGCGGGTCGTGTACGCCTTGACGACGGCGATGATCCGGTCGATCCGGTTCGGGCCGATGCCCGAGCCGGTCACGGCGCCGCCGGAGGTCGCGTTCGAGGAGGTGACAAACGGGTAGGTGCCGTGGTCGACATCCAGCATCGTGGCCTGGCCGCCCTCGAAGAGCACGGTCTTTCCGGCGGTGAGGGCCTCGTGCAGCAGCAGGGCGGTGTCGGCGACCATCGGGCGCAGACGCTCGGCGTAGCTGAGCAGGTCCTGGACAATTTCGTCGACCGTGATCGCGCGACGGTTGTAGACCTTGACCAGCAGGTGGTTCTTCTGGGCCAGGGCACCCTCGACCTTCTGGCGCAGGATGTTCTCGTCGAACAGGTCCTGCACGCGGATGCCGACGCGGTTGATCTTGTCGGCGTAGGTCGGGCCGATGCCACGGCCGGTGGTACCGATCTGGCGCTTGCCGAGGAAACGCTCGGTGACCTTGTCGACCGTGCGGTGGTACTGGGTGATGATGTGAGCGTTGGCGCTCACCTTGAGTCCGGACACGTCCACGCCGCGGGAGATCAGCGCGTCAAGTTCTTCGAAGAGCACCTCAATGTCGACGACCACGCCGTTGGCGATGATCGGCGTGACACCGGCGGTGAGGATGCCCGACGGCAGCAGGTGCAGCGCGTACTTCTCGGTGCCGATGACCACGGTGTGGCCGGCGTTGTTTCCGCCGTTGAATTTGACCACGTAGTCAACCCGGCTACCGAGGAGGTCGGTGGCCTTGCCCTTGCCCTCGTCGCCCCACTGGGCTCCGATTAGAACGATCGCTGGCATTTAGTTTTCTCCTCGGATAAAGAACGCCTCGGTGGGCGGGGCCGGGTCGGTGGCCCGGTAGCCGTCCGGTGTGCTGGTCTCCTGATCAAGGCGGCTGATCACCGTGGGATCGGCGCCGTTCAGGAAGGTGGTGAGACGGTCGAACTCGTTCTGTTCATTGATCTCGCCCGCGGCCCGGCGCAGCGCATAGAGCGCCCGCAGGACTCCGCGATTGGGTTCGTGGGTCCAGCGCACCGGGCCCTGGCCGTGCCAGCCTGCCTTGCGGAGCGCGTCGAGGCCGCGGTGGTAGCCCACGCGCGCATAGGCGTAGGACTCCAGGGTTCGACCCTCGAGGTACGTGGCGTCGGCCAGCACGGCCCACGCCAGGGAGGACGTCGGATGGGCCTCCACCACGCCGGAAATACTGCCGCTATCGGCTCGGCGGAGCGCCTCGATCACCTCCGGTTCCGCGGGAAGAAGGGTCTCGGGCTGCTCAATCAAATTGTCGCCGGTCACACTCGATCCTAACAAGGCCCGGACCGCTCCTCGCCGAACAGGCCACCGGAGAGGGAACCGAGGATGGCCGCGGCGACCTCGTCCCGCGGCCGGTCCGGTTCGAAAACGAGCCATTCCAGGCCCGCCATCAGCACGGCACCGAACACGCTCGACGCCATCAGACCGCAGGTCGCGTCGGCACGGCTGCCCGGCTTCGCCTCCGCGATCGCGTCGGCGAACACGGCGAGGGCCTCGTGCCGTAGCGCAAAGAGCGTCTTCTGCCAGGTGCGGTCGGTGCGGAAGATCTCCGCCGCCATCAGCTTGGACAGTGCTGTGTTCGCCGCGATCCGGTCGAGCAGCGCGCGCACCAGCGCCTCGAGGGCCGCGCTGCCGTGCAGGCCGGCCGAAGCGGCGCGGAGGGTTTCGGCGAGCGCGCCGACCCCCTCCTGTAGCAGTTTCTCGAACAGTTTGTCTTTGGAGCTGAAGTTGTAATACAGGCTGCCCTTGGCCACCCCGGCCCGCTCGGCGACCTCATCCATCGTGGTGCCGCTGATGCCCCTGGTCGCGGCGAGCTGCAGCGTGGCGTCGAGGATGGCGCGTTTCGTTCCGGTGGCGCGTGCCATTGGAGTTCCTTTCCACGGGCAGGTTCGGTGCCGGCAGGTTCGGTGCCGGCAGGTTCGGTTCGGTGCCGGGGCCGCGCTAGATGGTCAGTTCGGGGTGCAGCCGGCCCACGGTCCAGATCCTCTGGCGGCCGGCGCTCCAGGCGCTGATCGCGATCGAGCCGACCAGCATCACGGCGAGGACGGCAACCGAAACCCACAGTCTAGAGTCGATGCCTCCGGTGATCAGTTCGCGCAGCCCGGTCACGACGTACGACGCCGGCATGAACGGATGCAGCACCTGGAAGAACACGGGCGTGGTCTCCACCGGATAGGTGCCGCCCGACGAACTCAGCTGCAGCATGAGCAGCACGAGGCTGACCACGCGGCCGGCCGCGGTGCCGAGCAGGATGATGAACATCTGCTGCAGAGCCAGGAAAGCGAGCGTCGTCAGGTAGAGGAACGCGCTCATCCCGAACCAGTGTTCGGGCTGAAGGCCGATGCCGTAGACCAGCACGAGCACCATGATCACGACCTGGGCGAGCCCGATGGCCATCGCCGGCAGGAAGCCGGTCATGGTCGAGCGCAGCCCGGAGGCGGCGCTGGCGAGGGCCCGGGTGGGCAAAGCCCGCAGGATCAGCCAGGTGATCAGCCCGCCGACGAAGGTGGCCAGGGCCAGGAAGAAGGGTGCGAACCCCTCGCCGAAACTGTCGGAGGCGTTCTCCCACTTCTGCACGAGCGTGACCGGGCTGGCGATTACGGCCGTCTTCTTTGCAATCTGGTCCGCGGTGAGGTCGGGCGCACTTTGCCCGCCCGTGGTGAGGGAGTCGGCGAGGGTGCCGCTGCCGGCGGCGAGTTCGGCGGCGCCGGTGTTCAGGCTCACGCCGCCGTCGACGAGCTGCCGGGTGCCGTCGGACAGTGACCCCGTGCCCTCGCCCAGCAGCTCGCTGCCGGCGAGTACGGAGTCCGCCCCGGAGGCCGCGGTGGCGGCCCCCTCGGCCAGGGAGGCCGCGCCGGCCGAGAGTTGCCCGGCACCGGTGGCCACCTGGGCGGCGCCGGAAGCCCCGGCGATCAGCTTGCCGGAGAGTTCCCCGGCTCCGGTGGAGAACTGGTCGCTGAGCCCGGCATAGGTCTGGGTCTGGGTGAGCGCGCCTTGGGCACCCGCGTTCACGGCGCCGGCGCCGGCGTCGAGGTGCTCCACGGCCGGAAGGAACGCCGACGCGGGGGTGCCTTCCGGTGCCGCCTGTATCTGCAGGAGCAGGTCGTGCAGTCCGGTCGACACCGAGGCGGTGCCGCCGGCCAGCGTGCCGGTTCCCGCGGCGATCTGGTCGGCGCCGTCGGCGAGCTGCACCGATTTCTCGGAGAGGGTCGCGGCACCCGTGGCGGCGGCCTGCATCCCCTCGGACACCTGCACGGTGCCGTCGGAGAGGGTCACCGAGGAGCCGGCGAGCGCCCGGGCGCCGTCGGACAGCGTGTCCAGTCCGGTCGCCAGGGTGCCGGCGCCGTCGGTGAGGCGCGCAACGCCGTCGTCGAGGGTGAGCGCTCCCTCAGCAAGGGCATCGAGGCCGACCAGGAGGGAGCCGGTCCCGGCCGACGCTGTGGTGAGCCCGTCGAACAGCCGGCCGGCGCCACCCGCTGCCGAACGGATGCCGTCACCGGCCTCGTTCACCCCCACCAGGAGCGCATTGACGGTCTGGTCGCCGATCTCGGTGGCGACCGCGTCCCGCAGTTGAACCATGGCCTGCTTGCCCATGGTCGTGGCGAGAAAACTGTTGCTGTCGTTGTAGTCGACCTGTACGGTGGCCGAAAGCGGGGTGTCGGTGCCGGCGGAGACGGCGCTGGCCGAGAAGTCGCTCGGGATGGTGACCGAGAAGTAGTAGTCGCCGTCCCTGACGCCCGCGGCGGCATCCGCCCCGTTCGTCACGGTCCAGCCGAGCTCGTGGCCGTCGACCAGCTCGTCAACCAGGTCCTGGCCGGCGGTGACCGGTTCGCCGTCCCGGCTGGCGCCGGCGTCTCCGTTGACGAGCGCCACGGGGAGGTGGTCGAGTTCGTGGTCGGGCGCCCAGAAGGCCCAGAGGTAGAGCGCCCCGTAAATGAGCGGGATGAACATAAGCACGACGAGGGCGATCTTGGGCATCTTGCCCTTGCCGAAGCGGTGCAGTTCGGTGCCGGAGGAGAGGAAGGCGAACATTCAGCGGGTCTCCTGATTCAATGGGAGGGCCGAGGTCATCCCGGCCTTGGTCATCACGACAACGGCCGGGTCGATGCCGAGCTCGGCCCACATCTCGGTTTCGGGCGCGGTCGCGGACGCGATCACGCTGGTTCCGGCGGCGGCGACACAGGCGAGGCGCTGCCAGAGGATGCGCCGGGACTCCGGTGCGTGCACCTGCTCGACCTGGTCGAAAAAGAGGATGCTCGGCTCGTTCATGACCGCGAGCGCGGCCCTCAGCAGCACGGTCTGCACCTCATTGAGGTCCCAGATCACGGTGTCGGCAGCCGGAATCGGCACGCCGCCGAACACGGGGGCGCAGACGCGGCGCACCTCGGTGTCGTCGACCGAGCGGATGAACGCCCACCAGGGGGAGATCCAGGCCGTGCGCTCACGGATTGCGGCGCCGACGGTGACCGATTCCTCGAGGGTGTCGATGTCGTGGAAGCCGGAGATGCCGGTGCGCTTCTGCACCCGGCGGGCCCGGCGGGGCAGCTCGTGGCCAAGCACCTCGAGGGTTCCCTCGCTCGGCTTCATGCGACCGGCCAGGGTCAGCATCAGGCTGGTGCGGCCGCTGCCGGTGGGGCCGCAGAGCACGGTGAGGCCGGTGCCGGCCTCAAAGCTCAGGGGCCCGTAAACCGAGCCCCGCTTGAATCGCAGGGCCAGGTCGTGCGCCCTCACTGTCGACTGCACGTCGATCCCCTCGTTTGTACTGACTAGTCAGTATAGAACAAGGGATCGACGTGCCGCGTGCCACGGCTCAGGCCGGCGCGCCCCGGGTGCCGCCCGGACGGTGACGTGGCCTTCGCCACGTTGAACGCCGTTCTGGCCGCGGCTAAGACTCCGGAGTATCGGATGCTGCGCGACGACGCGGGAATGTCACCGCGTCGCCGCGGCTGGGAAGCTTCGCGAGCTCGGCCTCCGCGGGGGTGGGAGCTTCGGCCGGGGCCGGGAGGGTCGACCAGCGCAGCAGAGCGGCGGCGCTCGTCTCCGCCGGAAGCTCCCCGGGAGACACCACCATCACCCGCGCATCCGTCAGCATCGCCGCCCGGATCAGCGCGTCGGCGGCCGGCACCGAGCCGAGCTCATTTGCGCCGAGGGCATCGGCCGAGGTGGCTGCCAGCCACGGCTCGCGGTCGAGGGCGATCAGAGTCGTCCCCGCCATCCGGTCCGGGGCCAGCATCAGCACATCGACCTGGCCCTGCTGCAGGGCTCGCACCACGGCCGCGAAGTCGAGCTCGGAGAGGCCGCTGCCCTGTCCCGTCCCCAGCCGCTCGAGGGCGTCGTGCTCCTCCTGCGCGAGAATTGCCGCGAGGTGGCGATTGAGGTCACCTTCGAGTTCCTCCTGCGTGGCACCATCCGGGCGGGTGTTCGTGGCAACGACGTGCAGCACCTCGCGGCTGGCGGGAGAGAGCTGGTCGACGAGCAACTGGCGGGCACGCACGTCGCCGGTGAGCACGAGCAGCTCGGCCTTACTGTCCCGCACGACCTCGTCGATCGCGGCAGCGATCTGGCCCTCGTTGCGCTTCCACACCTCCTCGGTGCGGTGCTGATAGCGCCCGTTCGCAAGGAAGTCGTCTTCGGAACCCACCTTCGTGAGAAACTCCGTGTCGCCCTCCACCTTCACCTTGGAAACCGGGTGCGAGCGGCTGAGCCGGTAGAGGGTGACCTCGCCGCCGTCGCGCCCGGCCTCGGCCACCACGTACCTGAGGTCCCGTGGGCGGTGGATCAGCAGGGGGATCAGAGCGGGCACCGGCCCGTAGGAGACCAGCAACTCGCCGAGCGGCTCCCCCGAGAGCACCTCGTTGAATTCGACCACGCCCTGCCGCACGAACATCAGCCTGCCTATCGAACCGCCCACGCCCGGCGGCTCCTCAATCAGCTCGATGATGGTGCTGATGTCGATCTCCGGGGCACCGGCATCGGTCAGCGCTTCCCGCAGGGTGCGCTGGCGCAGGGAAGAGGTTCGCCGGGGGTTCTGCGCATCCTGGGTCACGTCAACGTAGGCACTCGACACCGAACCGGATCGACGGTATAAGTCCGCGAGCCCCTCATTACCGAAATCAGCCATTGCGGAGTCCTTTCTGTGGCAGTTTATTAACCACGGTATCCCCGGGTTCCGGCGTTCACAACCCTGCCGGGACGGTCCGCAGCGGAGCGGAAAAGCTGCCCCTCTCCGGTCGTTACAGGGCGGTCTGCTGGTGCGTCGCGACGCACCAGCCGCCGTCGGCGAATACGTAGGTCGTGGCCGCGTTCGCCTCGATCACCTCGTCGCCGCGGTGGGCCAGGAGCCGGTAGACGAGCACCCCGGCGTGTTCGTTCTGGCGCACCACGGCCGGCTCGCGGAGCTGGTAGCTCGTGATGGCGGGCATCTCCTTGAAGAAGGCGATCGCTTCGTTGCGGGTGACGATCCTGCCCGGCAGGATCAGCAGTCCGTCCGCGGTCATCGTTCGCCGGTAATAGTCTCCGCCGCGGCCGGCGAGAATCGCCTGCCACCCTTCGTGCTCTTCGTGAAGGAGGCGGGCGGGCAGATCGTCAGTGATCGCAGTCATGACCCAACGCTAGCCCCTCAAAGCACCGACTGAGCCTCTGGGAGCGGGACTGAGTTCTGGATCTGCGGCCGGGCGAGCCGCCCGTCAGTACGGCGCCGGGTCGAGCTCGGGATCGGGATCGGACTCGGGCTCGGGCTCGGACTCAGCCGCAGGCGTGCGCGGTTCCGGTGCGGGTCTCGGCGCAGGCGACGCCGAGCGGATGACCGTGGCCGGCTCACTCACGAACGTGCGCCCGGTCGGCGACGTCCACTCAAGCGTGCCGTCACCGAGGTGCAACACCCGCCACCCGGTCTCG
>NZ_SOFB01000006.1:0-40439 GCF_004402815.1 Cryobacterium sp. Hz7 | reverse complement strand
GGTGCGGCTGGGCCGGGCGCCGCGCGGCTGGGTGCGGCTGGGCCGGGCGCCGCGCGGCCGGGCTGCGCTCGGCTCGGGCTCGAAGAGTAGGCTCAGCCGGATGAGCCTCGCCGCCGCCCAATTCGTCTCCAGCACCACCCTCGGAACCCGAATCGTGGTGCGCACCCGCATCGAAGGCGGGGTCACGGATGCCGTGGGTTACTTGCGGTCCGTCTCCGACACAGGGTGCATGGTTGAGACCAAACGCGGTCTGGTCGTCCTCGCGCTCGCCGATGTCGTGGCCGCGAAGCCGGTGCCGCCGCCGCCCGTGCCGCGTGCGCCGCGGCATCCGCTCGCCGACTAGCCCCCGGGCTCGCCGGTGCCCGCCGGGGCTCGCCGGTGCCCGCCGGACCTGCCCCGACACTTCCGTGGCCAACTCAGGAGATCCCTGGGCGGCCGCAGTCTGCTCCGCACTGGTCTGCGGCCACGGCGGAGCGGTCCGCGCGGATCTCCTGAGTTGGCCCCATGCCAGGCACGGTCGGAGCCTCGCTACGTGCATAACTCCTGCCAATTCTCGGCGGTGGGCTGTTTCAGGGCTCTATTGGCCACATCCGGCAGAATGTGCGGGAGCTATGGACGCGGGTCGGTGGCTAACTCAGGAGAACCACGGCCAGTTGCGGTTCCCGCCCCCGGAATCAGGCGGTGGATGTTTGCGTGCGGCTCGAATCTCCTGAGTTAGCCCCATCCGGGCACGGAAGCAGCATTGCGGGGGCGGAAGATTCGAACCCCCGAGAGTTGATTGTCGAGTTCGTCGAGACTAATGCCCGCCCGCGTGCTGCAGCGCGATCTGGCGGAGAATGGGGGATTCGAACCCCCGAGGGCTCTCACCCAACACGCTTTCCAAGCGTGCGCCATAGGCCACTAGGCGAATTCTCCTGGCCGAACGTTCCCTCAAGGAACGACCTAGGGAAGCTTACCTGTTTCCGGCGGCCTCCGCGCACACTCGCCCCGGCCGCCCGGTACAGACCCGGTACAGACTTGGTACAGACTTGGTACAAGACCCGGTGCAGACCCGGTGCAGACCCGGTGCAGACTCGGAATCGACTCGGAATCGGCCCGTTTTCGGCCTCGCCGGCTTTGCGTCTAAACTAAGGGTCGGCTCCTCGCGTGGCGCCATCTCGGCCAACTCCCCCAGGACGGAAACGTAGCAAGGGTAACCGGGCTCTGGTGGGTGCGCGAGGAGTCTTTTTCATGCCCGCACGCGCCGGAAAAACAGCCACAGCCCCGCCACAGCCCCGCCACAGCCCCGCCACAGCCCCGCCACAGCCGCAGGCCGTTAGCAATGATAACGATTTCGCCTCATCTCGTAAGATGAAACGGCGCAGATAACGCCCCCGCCCCGATAGTGCCTGGAGGCACCATGGCTGAAATATTCGGTAAACCCTTTCTCTGGCCAGACCGGTCACCGCATCCGCTCAGCGCTGAAGCGCTCGCCAGCGTCGATGCCTGGTGGCGGGCCGCCAACTATCTGTCGGTAGGGCAGATCTACCTGCTCGACAACCCGTTTTTGCGTGAGCCGCTCACGCGGGACCACATCAAGCCGCGTCTGCTCGGCCATTGGGGAACCACTCCGGGGCTCAATTTTCTTTATGCCCACCTGAACCGCGCCATCCAGGAACGGTCGATCAGCACCCTCTACGTCACCGGCCCCGGCCACGGCGGCCCCGGGATGGTGGCCAACGCCTACCTCGACGGCACGTACTCCGAGATCTACTCCGGCGTCGACCAGAGCGAGCAGGGCGTCAAGGCCCTGTTCCGCCAGTTCTCGTTCCCCGGCGGCATCCCCAGCCACGCCTCGCCCGAGACGCCCGGCTCGATCCACGAGGGCGGCGAGCTCGGTTACGCGCTCAGCCACGCCTACGGCGCCGCGTTCGACAACCCCGACCTGCTGGTCGCCGCGGTCGTCGGCGACGGCGAGGCCGAGACCGGCCCGCTGGCCACCAGCTGGCACTCGAACAAGTTCATCGATCCGCTTCAGGATGGCGTCGTGCTGCCGATCCTGCACCTCAACGGGTACAAGATCGCCAACCCCACCGTGCTCGCCCGCATCCCGGAAGAGGAACTCCTCGACCTGATGCGCGGCTACGGCCACAAGCCCTACATCGTGGATGGCGGCTTCGACGGCGAGGATCCCCTTCTCGTTCACCAGCGCATGGCGCTCACCCTCGACGAGGTGCTCAACGAGATCGCCGCGATCAAGGCGCGCGCCCTCGCCGGCGACACCGAGCGTCCGCGCTGGCCGATGATCATCCTGCGCACGCCCAAGGGCTGGACCTGCCCGCCCGTCATCGACGGGGTGCAGGTCGTCGACTCCTGGCGTTCGCACCAGGTGCCCCTGAGCAACGCCCGCGACACCGAGGCTCACACCCGGCTGCTCGAAGAGTGGCTGGCCTCTTACCGGCCGGGCGAACTCTTCGACGCGAACGGCGCCCCCGCCGCAGAGATCTCGGCGCTGGCCCCCGCGGGCGACCTGCGGATGAGCGCGAACCCGGTCTCCAACGGTGGGCTGCTGCGCCGGGCGCTGAAGCTGCCCGACTTCCGGGAGTACGCGGTGGATGTCCCTTCCCCGGGCGCCACCACCGATGAGGCGACCAAGGTTCTCGGCACCTGGCTGGCCGACGTCATCCGTGACAACCCCGACAATTTCCGCATCTTCGGGCCCGACGAGACGGCCTCCAACCGCCTCGCCCCGGCCGTCTACGCGGCCACGGACAAGCAGTGGAACGCGGAATTCCACGAGGGTGACACGAACCTCGCCCGCGCCGGCCGCGTGATGGAGATGCTCAGCGAACACCAGTGCCAGGGCTGGCTGGAGGGCTACCTGCTCACCGGCCGTCACGGCCTGTTCAACTGCTACGAGGCCTTCATTCACATCGTCGACTCGATGTTCAACCAGCACGCGAAGTGGCTCAAGGTCACCCGCGAGATCCCGTGGCGCCGCTCAATCTCGAGCCTGAACTACCTGCTCAGCTCGCACGTCTGGCGCCAGGATCACAACGGGTTCTCGCATCAGGACCCCGGGTTCATCGACCACGTCGTCAACAAGAGTGCGGATGTCGTACGCGTCTACCTGCCGTTCGACGCCAACACGCAGCTCGCCACCTACAGCCACTGCCTGCGCAGTGTGGACTACGTCAACGTGGTCGTCGCCGGCAAGCAGCCCGCGCCGAACTGGCTCACCATGGACCAGGCCGTCGCGCACTGCAAGCGGGGTCTGGGCATCTTCGACTGGGCCGGAACCGAGACGTTCGGCACCTCACCCGACGTCGTGCTGGCCGCCGCCGGCGAGGTGCCCACCCTCGAGGTGCTGGCCGCGGCCGCCATCCTGCGGGAATGGCTGCCCGACCTATCGGTGCGCGTTGTGAACGTCGTTGACCTGATGCGCCTGCAGTCCGAGGCGGACCACCCGCACGGCCTCAGCGACAACGAGTTCGACGCCATCTTCACGGCAGACAAGCCGATCGTGTTCGCCTACCACGGGTATCCGTGGCTGATCCATCGCCTGACCTACAAGCGCACCGGGCACGGTAACCTGCACGCCCGCGGCTACAAGGAGAACGGCACCACCACCACGCCGTTCGACATGGTCATGCTCAACGACCTCGACCGGTACCACCTGGTGATGGACGTCATCGACCGGGTTCCCGGACTCGGCGCCCGCGCCGCCCTGCTTCGCCAGGAGATGCAGGATGCCCGCCTTCGGGCCCGCAATTACACCCGCGACCACGGGGAAGACATCCCCGCCGTCACCGAATGGGTCTGGGACGCCGATGGCGTCGGCGTGACCCCCGACAATGCCGGTGTCTCCACCGGCGGAGACAACGTATAAACCGTGGCTGACAGTATCTACATCACCTCTGCCGAGGGAAATACCGGCAAATCCACCATCGCCCTGGGCGTGCTCGACACCCTGCTCCGTTCGGTGGAGCGCGTCGGTGTGTTCCGGCCCGTGGCTCGCTCGGCGCACCATCCCGACTACGTGCTCAAGCTGCTGCTCTCGCACCTGTCGAGTGCGTCTGCGCTCACCGTGCAGCCCCCGCTGACCTACGACGACTGCGTCGGCGTCACCTACGACGAGGTGCACCTCGACCCCGACGCGGCCCTCGGCCGCATCGTGCAGCGCTTCAAGGCCGTCGAGGCCCAGTGTGACGCGGTGGTCGTGATCGGCTCCGATTACACGGATGTCGGCAGTCCCACCGAGCTCGCCTTCAACCTGCGCATCGCCGCCAACCTGGGGGTGCCGGTGCTGCTGGTGCTCGGCGGGCGGGTCGGTCCCGGCCAGCGCGACACGCTCAGCCAGGGTGACCGGCAGCTCGGCCAGAGCGACCCGCGCACGGCCGAGGACATCCGCCAGTTGACCGACGTGACCCTGGCGGAACTGCGCGACGAGCACGTTTCACTGCTTGGCGTGATCGTCAACCGCGCCGATCCGACTCGGCTCGATGAGCTCATCGACGCCGTGCGGAGCGTCGTCGACGCCGACACGAAGCCCGGCAGCGGGCGCAACGCGGTGCCGGTCTGGGCGCTGCCCGAAGACCCGTTCCTCGTGGCCCCGAGCATGAAGAGCATCCTCAAGGCCACCGACGGCACGCTCGTCAAGGGTGACCCCGCGCTGCTGTCCCGGGAGGCGCTCGGCGTGGTCGTGGCGGCCATGTCGATGGTCAACGTGCTGCCGCGCCTGTTCGAGGGCGCCGTGGTTGTGGTTCCCAGCGACCGCCCGCAGGTGCTGCTGGCCGTTCTGATGGCGAACTCGTCCGCTACGTTCCCGTCGATCGCCGGCATCGTGCTGGTCGGCGGCTTCGCCCTGCCCGAGGAGATCGGGCGGCTCGTCGAGGGGCTCGACGCCTCGGTGCCGATCATCAGCACCGAGCTGAACTCCTATGACGCCGCGCTGCGCATCACACACACGCCCGGACGGATGGCCGCCGACTCGCAACGCAAGCGCGACACGGCGCTGGCGCTCTTCGAAGGCCACGTGGAGGCATCCGTGCTGCTCGACCGGCTCAAGGTGAGCCGCGCCGACGTGGTGACGCCGCTGATGTTCGAGTACATGCTGCTCGAACGCGCACGCACCAACCAAAAGCGCATCGTGCTGCCCGAAGGGGACGACGACCGCGTGCTGCGCGCCGCCGCGACCCTGCTGGCCCGCGATGTGGCCGACATCACGATTCTCGGTGAGGAGTTCGAGGTGCGCTCGCGTGCCATCGGCCTCGGCCTGGACATCGCCAAGGCGCAGGTTCTGAGCCCCTTCGACGACGTGCTGCGGCGCAAGTTCGCGGAGGCGTACGCGAAGCTGCGCGCCCACAAGGGCGTCACGGTCGAGCAGGCCATGGAACTCGTCACCGACGTGTCCTACTTCGGCACCATGATGGTGCAGCTCGGGCTGGCGGACGGCATGGTCTCCGGGGCGACGCACACCACGGCGCACACCATCCGGCCGAGCCTGCAGATCATCAAGACGCGTCCGGGAGTCTCGGTCGTGTCCAGCGTGTTCCTGATGGCGCTGGCCGACAAGGTTCTCGTCTACGGCGACTGCGCGGTGAACCCTGACCCCACCGCGGAGCAGCTCGCCGACATCGCCATCTCGGCGTCGGAGACGGCCGTCGAATTCGGTATCGAGCCGCGCATCGCCATGCTGAGCTACTCGACCGGCGAGTCCGGGCAGGGTGCCGACGTGGACAAGGTGCGGGCCGCCACCGCCCTCGTGCGGGAGCGTCGCCCCGACCTTCTGATCGAGGGTCCCATCCAGTACGACGCGGCAGCGGATGCCGCCGTCGCCGCCACGAAGATGCCCGGTTCGGCTGTCGCCGGCCGCGCCACCGTCTTCATCTTCCCCGACCTGAATACGGGCAACAACACGTACAAGGCCGTGCAGCGGAGCGCCGGAGCAGTGGCCATCGGCCCCGTCCTCCAGGGCCTGCGCAAACCCATCAATGACCTTTCTCGAGGAGCACTAGTGCAGGACATCGTCAACACCGTAGCCATCACCGCGATCCAGGCCGCGACGCTCGCAGCGTCCGAGTCCGGCACCCCGGCAGCTTCGGCTTCCGGTGCGGCATCTTCCGCATCGGCCGCAGCGGCGGTGTCCGCATGACCGCCATCCTGGTCGTCAACTCCGGATCGTCGTCGTTCAAGTACCAGCTGATCGACATGGACACCGAAACGGAGTTCGCCAGCGGCCTGGTCGAGCGCATCGGCGAGCCGATCGGGCACTCACGGCACACCGCGGGAACGTCGAAGGGCGGCCGCACCGAGCGCGACCTGCCGATCATGGACCACACCGCCGGCTTCGCCGTGATGATCGAGGCCTTCGCCGAGCACGGCCCGAAGCTGTCCGAGACGAACCTGATCGCCGTCGGCCACCGCGTGGTGCAGGGCGGCAACCGGTTCTTCGAGCCGACCGAGATCACCCACCTGGTCGAGCTGAACATCGAGGACCTCTCCGAGATCGCTCCGCTGCACAACCCGGCCAACGTGCAGGGCATCCGTGCCGCCCGCGCCAGCTTCCCGAACGTGCCTCACGTCGCCGTGTTCGACACCGCGTTTCACCAGACGCTGCCGCCGGCCGCGTACACCTACGCGATCGACAGGGACATCGCGACGCGGTACCGCGTGCGCAAGTACGGCTTCCACGGCACCTCGCACAAGTTCGTCTCGGAGGCCGCGGCGGCCTACCTCGACCGGCCCCTGGCCGAGCTCAAGACGATCGTGCTGCACCTGGGAAACGGGGCATCCGTGTGTGCCGTCGACGGCGGCGAATCGATCGACACCTCCATGGGCATGACCCCGCTGCAGGGGCTCGCGATGGGCACCCGCTCGGGCGACATCGACCCGGCCGTGATCTTCCACCTGCGCCGCCGGGCCGGGATGACCACCGCCGAGCTCGACGACCTGCTCAACCGCCGCGGCGGCATGCTGGCCCTGGCCGGCAACGGCGATATGCGCGACGTGGAGGATGCCGCGGTCGCGGGCGACCCGGTCGCCCAGGCTGCCCTCGACGTGTACTTCCACCGCGTCAAAGGCTATGTCGGCAACTACTACGCGCAACTCGGAACCGTGGACGTCATCGTCTTCACCGCGGGCGTCGGTGAGAACTCGCCGATCGTGCGCGCGGGCGCCCTGGCCGGACTCGAGGGCATGGGGATCGAAATCGACCCCGTGCGCAACGAAGCCAAGTCCCGCACGCCGCGCGTGATCTCCACGGACAACTCCCGGGTAACCGTGCTCGTCATCCCGACGAACGAGGAGCTGGAGATCGCCCGGCAGACGCTGGGGACGATCAAGCGCACGCATCCTTCGGTGTAGGGGGTTCGCTGATAGGGGTTTCGGCTCCTGTGTCTCGTTGATGCCTTTGTTGATGCTTTCGTTGATCGGCCGTTCCCGGGTTCCGGGGGCGGCCGATTGGCGTGTGGGGGTTCGGGGCGCTCGGGATGCGGGGTGCGAGGTGCGGGGTGCTGTAGGACGTGACTTCGAAGTTTTTAGGCGACACGGGTCACCCCAGCGCCGTGGGCGGCGTGTTGCGAAATTCTCCGAGTTTAAAGTCGAGCCGGGAGCCGGGTGCCGGGAGGGCAACACGCGGCCGGCGACGGATGTCCGCGCTCGCCGCGCCCGATTCCGATCTCGCGACCTCCGCCTCCTGCGCGGGTAGTATTTTCGCGTGAGCACACTCCTGAACTTGATCTGGCTCGTGCTGAGCGGGTTCTGGCTGTTCCTGGGCTACCTCGCCGCAGGCATTCTGCTCTGCGTGCTGATCGTTACGATCCCGTGGGGCATCGCGTCGTTCCGCATCGCCGCCTACGCGCTCTGGCCGTTCGGCCGCACCGTCGTGGCCAAACCCACCAGTGGAGCGTTCTCGTTCATCGGCAACGTGATCTGGGTGATCCTCGCGGGCTGGTGGCTGGCCCTGGCGCACATCGTCTCGGGAATCGCGCTCTGCCTCACCATCATCGGAATCCCCCTCGGCATCGCCGACGTCAAGATGGTGCCGGTTTCGCTCGCGCCCCTCGGCAAGCAAATCGTGAGCAATCGCCCCGGCGCGTTCGACCAGGCCGTCGCCCGCCGCGCCTGAGCCGCCGTGCCTGAGCCGCCGCGCCTGAGCCCCGCCCGCTTGAGCCCCGCCGCGCCTGAGCCTGCCCACCTGACAAACGGATGCCACCCGCCCTACCACACACCCCACCCACACCACACGCACCCCGCACACACGCCCCGCCCCACGCACCGCCCCACACCGCACTGTCAGTGGCTCCGGCTACGATTGACCTCGTGGTTACCGCCCTGTATCGCCGCTACCGGCCCGAGACTTTTGCCGAAATGATCGGTCAGTCTCAGGTGACCGATCCGCTGATGACGGCCCTGCGCACGAACCGGGTGAATCACGCCTATCTGTTCAGCGGGCCCCGAGGTTGCGGCAAGACGACATCCGCCCGTATTCTCGCGCGCTGCCTGAACTGCGCCGAGGGTCCCACCGACACACCATGCGGGGTCTGCCCGAGCTGTGTGGAGCTGTCCCGCGACGGCGGCGGATCCCTCGACGTGGTCGAGATCGACGCGGCCAGCCACAACGGGGTCGACGATGCCCGGGACATCCGTGAGCGCGCGATCTTCGCTCCCGCCCGCGACCGATACAAGATCTTCATCCTGGACGAGGCGCACATGGTCACGCCGCAGGGCTTCAACGCGCTGCTGAAGATCGTCGAAGAGCCGCCCGAGCACGTCAAGTTCATCTTTGCGACAACGGAGCCCGAAAAGGTGATCGGCACCATCCGTTCGCGCACGCATCACTACCCGTTCCGGCTCGTGCCGCCCGGGCCGATGCTCGAATACGTGCAGCAGATGTGCGACACCGAGCAAATGACCGTCGCGCCGGGCGTGCTGCCGCTCGTGGTGCGGGCCGGCGGCGGGTCGCCGCGCGACACCTTGTCGCTGCTCGATCAGCTGATGGCCGGATCCGACGGGCACTCCGTCGAATACGACCGCGCCGTGGCGCTGCTCGGCTACACGAACGCGTCGCTGCTCGACGAGTCCATCGACGCGATCGCCGACCGCGACCCGTCCGCCGCGTTCGACGCCGTCGACCGGGTCGTGCAGACCGGCCAGGACCCGCGCCGCTTCGTCGAAGACCTGCTCGAACGCCTGCGCGACCTCATCATCGTGGGCGCCACGAGTGCCGCCGCCGCTGCCGCCGTGCTGCGCGGCGTGCCGCAGGAGGAACTCGACCGCATGGCCGTGCAAGCCGCGAAGTTCGGCCCCGCCGAGCTCTCCCGCACCGCCGACGTGATCAACGCCGCCCTCACCGAGATGACCGGCGCGACCAGCCCCCGCCTGCACCTCGAACTCATGATTGCCCGCGTGCTCATCCCTGCGAGCGACGATTCCACCCGCGGCGCGCTCGCCCGCGTCGAACGCCTCGAACGCCGCATCGGGGTCGGTTCCGGTTCTGGTTCCGGGTCTGGTTCTGGTTCTGATCCCGGCGACAGCCCGGCGACGGATGCCCCAGCCACCAGCCCGGTCGGCTCGCCCCCGCGCGCGGCTGCGGTCTCGGCGACGCATGCCTCCGGCCGGCCCGCGGTCTCCGGCGGTGCTGCTGCTGCTGCTGCTTCTGCCGCCGCGCCTGCTGCCGCTGCGCCCGCGACCCAAGTCGCGGCCCCGCCCCGCCCTGTCGGACCCGTCACCCTGCAGCAGGTAAAGGACTCTTGGCCGCAGATCCTCGAGGCAGTCAAGGCCGCCAAGATCAGCGCCTGGCTCGTGCTCTACACGGCCCGCGCCATGGAACTGCGTGGCGGCGACCTGTTGGTGCTCTCCTTCCCGAGCCAGAACGACGTCGCCGGACTCAAGCAGTCGGCGGCCCCCGGGCAGGGCGTCGGCGACTATCTCAAGCGCGCCGTCAACGAGGTGCTCGGCTTCACGCCCCAGCTCACCGCCCGGGTCGACTCCCCGAGAACGGATGCCCCAGCCACCCCCAACGCATCCGCCCCCGCTCCGGCACCGGTCGCCCCGGTCCCCCCGGGGGCAGGGTTCGGCGTGCAGGACTCCACCGCGCCGAGCCCTGTCGCGCGGGCCACAACCGTCAGCGGCTCGGCCGCAGCCGGGTCCGGAAGCGGCGACACCGGCTCCAGGACGACACCCAAATCCGCAGCTGCAACAACCGACGAGGCGTCGCCCGCCGACGCCGACCCCGATCCGGCTGCTGCCGCCGACCCCGATCCGGCTGCTGCCGTGAACGCTGCAGCCGGTTCCGCCCCGGCCGGCGTTGGCAAGGTTGACGCCCCAGAAGCGCCTGCGGCATCGGCTGCCGGCCCCACGGTGACCAGCCCCACGGTGACCAGCCCCACGGCGGCCAGCCCGGCGGCGGCCAGCCCGGCAGTGGCCAGCCCGACAGTGCCCGAGTCGCCGGTGACCAGCCGCGCAACTGCCAGCCCGGCGGTCGCCGCGACCGCGACCGGCTGGGCGACCGCTGCCATTCCGAGTCCCTCGGATGCCGGCACCGGCTGGGCCACGGTGGCCATCCCGGGGTCAGCCCCGGCTGCTGAATCCGCTGCTCCTGCGTCTGCGGCCTCCGCTGCGACCCCCGATGCCCCCGCGCACGCATCCGCCCCGCAGACCGCCCCGCGTTCCACGCCGAGCGCGCCGGCGCCCACGACGCTTCCCGCGTCCGGGCGAGACCCTGAACCGCGGCCGCCCTACGACGACGAGCCCCCGCCCTACGACGAGGAATTCCCGCCGGACCTGCACCCGAACGGCGGCCAGCCCGGCCGCTACCAGGCGCCCGCCGCGCGTGCGGGATTGTCCGCAGCGGGAGCCCAGCACCAATCGGGAGCCCAGTCTCAGCCGGGAGCCCAGGCCCAGGCCCAGTCCCAGTCCCAGTCTCAGTCTCAGCCGGGAGTCCAGTCCCAGTCCCAGTCTCAGAACGGCGCCCAGAACGGCTTCCCAAACGGCGCCCAGCCCGGAACCCCGGCGCGCACCCAGGTGCAGGCTCCGAACCGGGCGGGCGGCGAAGCATCCGTTGCCCGTCGTGGGCCCGCCTTTGCGGAGAAGCAGCGCTACGGCGAGTCGGTGGTGCGCGAAATCCTCGGCGCCACCTTCCTCGAAGAACAGCCGCACGATCCGGCATCCCGAACCAGAGGCGATTAAACCATGTACGAAGGCATCGTTCAGGAACTGATCGACGAGCTCGGCACGCTGCCCGGAATCGGGCCCAAGTCCGCGCAGAGGATCGCGTTCCACATCTTGCAGACCGAGCAGTTCGACGTGACCCGGCTCGCCAACGTGCTGCTCGAGGTGCGCGACAAGGTGAAGTTCTGCGACATCTGCGGCAACGTGTCCGAGCAGAAGACCTGCATGATCTGCCGCGACCCGCGCCGCAATCCCGCGATGATCTGCGTGGTGGAAGAGGCCAAGGACGTCGTCGCGATCGAGCGCACCCGCGAATTCAAGGGGCTCTACCACGTGCTCGGCGGGGCGATCAGCCCCATCGACGGCGTCGGACCGGACGACCTGCGCATCCGTCAGCTGATGCAGCGCCTTGCCGACAACACGGTGCAGGAGGTCATCATCGCCACCGACCCGAACCTCGAGGGGGAGGCGACCGCGACCTACCTGTCGCGCCTGCTGACCACCCTCGAGATCAAGGTCTCCCGGCTCGCGTCAGGGCTGCCGGTCGGCGGCGACCTCGAGTACGCCGACGAGGTCACTCTCGGGCGGGCCTTCGAGGGCCGCCGTACCGTCACGAACTAGCCCCCCCCCCGCGCCGCCTGCCCACTGCCGCAAGTGTTGCCGGAGCGGACAACTGTGCCCGGTGTGCCGGCAACAGTTGTCCGCTCGGGCAACAGTTGCCGTCAGGAGTGGCCAGGGGACAGCATCCGCCACCGACCTCGCCGGACTGGACCGCCCGCCCGCCCGGACGACAGACGGGCCGGGGCGACGGATGCCGCGTGTCGCGAAATTCTCCGCAGTTACGGCGTTCTATTTCGCGCTGGCGGTCGCCCGCGGGTGCGCGGCTGGAGCAGCCGCCGCCGGCACCAGCGGCTTGTTCGCTTCGAGCACCGTGCGGTACGCGGGCAGGTGCGTGAACAGCCCGTCGATGAGCGGGTTGCGGCGTCTCTTCACGATCGTGTAGATCTGGTAGACCACAACGGCGATGTTGGCCGCGAGGGCCACGGCGCTCACCCAGAACAGGGCGACCGGGTCGTGCGACGACTTCACTGCGAACTGCGAACTGCGAACTGCGAACTGCGAGCTCGACACGAAGGTCGTGAAGGCCATGGTGAACATCATCCAGAACGCCAGGGTCTGCGCGCGGTGCTGCAGCCAGGCGCCGCGCTTGATGAAGAAGGCGGGGATCGTGCACAACACGAGCAGGGCCGCGCCGGCGTAGAACGAGTGGTCGCCGACCGCGTTGTAGACGTAGGCGAAGTTCCAGAGGTCGTAGGCGATGATCCAGAACCACAGCATGTCCGGCCAGATCATGTCCTTCTTGGGGCCGCGGCTGATGATGATCCCGGCCCAGCCGCAGATCGTGAGCAGGTTCAGCAGCCCGGCGATACCGTTCATGATGTTCCACGGCCCGCCCACCATGAACACTCCGTCGACCATCCCGTTCAGCCCGTAGACCTGGAAGTCGCGAATCACGGCCTCGAAGATGTTGAGAGCCAGAATGAGCGCGGGGAACATCAGCGCGTACCGGTTCTTGGCCAGACGCGGAATGAAACGGATGGCCATGAAGTCCAGGCATCCGGCAAGTGCCGAGTAGACCTTGACCCAGTGAAACCAGGTGCCCGTGCTGGACCCGGCGCCGACGGTGGTGGGCCATACGAAGATCGTCAGCGCCACCGGCAGTGCAATAAACAGCGCCAGCGACGCCCATTTGCTCGACCGTGCGACCTCGTTGGCGATCATCAGCCCCGCGACGACCGCGACCCACATCAGGGTCGACGACCACGGGATGGCATCGAATAGGAACATATGCGAATACTTCTTTGTACTGGGTGAAAAAGTGATGCTAGAGAAAAGTTCTTAGGCCGGCGCGTTGTGGTCGAGGTGGAGCGTCCGGCGCACAATCGCCACGAGCACATCGTCCGAGACGGTGGGCGTGGAACGTACGAGCCCGATCAGCCCGAACACCAGCACAGAGAACACCTCGGAGACGTTGTCGATCCGGATCTCGTGCCGCCGCGCGTAGGCCTCGACGGTCGTGACCTGCAGCCGGTCGACGACGGCCCTGACGGCCCGGTCGACGAACTCGTTGTAGAGCCCGGCGTACTCGGTGCGGCCGAGTTCCTCGCGGAAGAGGTCGGTGCGATGCAGGTGGTGACGGAACAGTGCGACGCACTCGACCAGCGCGCGGTCGATGTCGCCGGGGATGCGGGCGGCGTCCCAGAGGTTGAGGTCGGTCACGAACTCCGCGATGTGGTCCTCGCAGATGAGGTCGATGATCGCGTCCTTGTGCGGAAAGTAGTGGTAGATCAGGCCGCGGGTGACGCCGACCCGGGCGGCGATGTCGGTGATCTTCACGCGGGCCATGCCGCGCTCGGCGACCAGTTCCCGGGCGGCGCGCAGAATGTCGTCCCGGCGCTCGTCCGGCTGCTTGCTCTGGCGCACCGGCACCGGCACCGGCACCGGCACCGGCACCGGCACCGGCACCGGCGCTTTCGACGTGAACTCGTCGGGCATAGGAGCTTCCTCGGCAACTGGGTCAAAGCGCGTGGCGGGGCGGGATCCACCCTCTGCCCCGATCCTGCGACCGCGATTGACATAGTGTCAATGACAGGGCGTCAATGGGTGCCGCACACCGTCACATGACCGCTGCCGAATACAACAGCATTTATGATGGGAGCTTGCCTGTGCCCGCGTACCCGAACCCTTGGAGTGCCACGTGAGCTTGATCGTGCAGAAGTTCGGCGGATCATCCGTCGCCGACGCCGAAAGCATCAAACGCGTGGCCAAACGCATCGTCGACACCCGCAAAGCGGGCAACGAGGTCGTCGTCGCCGTCTCCGCGATGGGAGACTCCACCGACGAGCTGCTCGACCTTGCGCACCAGGTCACCCCGATCCCCGCGCCGCGCGAGCTCGACATGCTCCTCACCGCGGGCGAGCGCATCTCGATGGCGCTGCTCGCCATGGCGATCAAGAGCATGGGCTACGACGCCCGCTCCTTCACCGGCAGTCAGGCCGGCATGATCACGGATGCCCAACACGGCGCCGCCCGCATCGTCGACGTGACTCCCGGGCGCATCCGCGATGCCCTCGACGACGGTGCCGTGGCGATTGTCGCCGGTTTCCAGGGCTTCAATCGCGACACCAAGGACATCACCACGCTCGGCCGCGGCGGTTCTGACACGACCGCCGTCGCGCTGGCCGCCGCGCTCAGCGCCGATATCTGCGAGATCTACACGGATGTCGACGGCGTCTTCACCGCCGACCCGCGCGTCGTTCCCCGGGCCCACAAACTCGACCGCATCTCCAGCGAGGAAATGCTCGAGCTCGCCGCCGCTGGTGCGAAGGTCCTCTATATTCGGGCGGTGGAATATGCGCGTCGGCACGGTGTGACGCTGCATGTGCGGTCCTCGTTCAACAACAACGTGGGAACCATTGTCTACAACCCCGACACCACGAGCCCGCATGTCGCGATCCCGAATTCGTCGGCCACCGAGCGCACACATCCCAATAACGCATCCGCGAATGGAGAGACAGTGGAAGAGCCAATCATCGCCGGGGTCGCCGCCGACCTGAGCGAAGCCAAGGTCACGGTCGTCGGCGTTCCCGACATTCCGGGCAAAGCCGCGCAGATCTTCAAAATCGTCGCGAAGACCAACGCGAACGTCGACATGATCGTGCAGAACGTCTCGGCCGCGTCCACGGGACTGACCGACATT
This sequence comes from Cryobacterium sp. Hz7, assembly GCF_004402815.1. Taxonomy (NCBI): domain Bacteria; kingdom Bacillati; phylum Actinomycetota; class Actinomycetes; order Micrococcales; family Microbacteriaceae; genus Cryobacterium; species Cryobacterium sp. Hz7. The sequence continues at coordinate 25,528 of NZ_SOFB01000006.1, read as the reverse complement.
TCCTTCACCCTGCCCAAATCGGAGGGCCAGCAGGTGCTGACCGCGCTGAGCAACGAGCAGACCAACGTCGGGTTCGCCGGTCTGCAGTATGACGACCAGATCGGCAAGCTCGCGCTCGTCGGCGCCGGCATGCGCACCAACACGGGCGTGTCCGCGAAGCTGTTCGAGGCGCTGTTCGAGGCCGGGATCAACATTGAAATGATCTCGACCAGCGAGATCCGCATCTCCGTGGTCACCCGCGCCGACACCATCAACCAGGCGCTGCGGGTCGTGCACACCGCATTCGGCCTGGACTCCACCAACGACGCCGTCGTGCACGGCGGCACCGGCCGCTAGCCGGCATCCGTCGGCCCAACCGGGCTCGGCCGGACGCCAGCCGGGCTCGGTCCCACCCCGCCTCACCCCGGCTCACCCCACCCCGCCTCACCCCACCCCGACCCCGTTCAACCGGTTTCCCTGGGGCTAACTCAGGAGAACCAGAGGCCACAGGCGCGATCCGGCTGGAATTCGGGCCAAGTCGCGAGAATCTCCTGAGTTAGCCACAAATGCAAGTGCAGATGCAGATGCAGATGCAAGTGCAAGTGCAAGTGCAAGTGCAAGTGCAAGTGCAAGTGCACGTGCACGGGCGAGAGCGAGACCACCAGCACCACCAGCACCAGCAGCCACGGCATCCAGCGGAGGAAACACAGTGAACAGCACCGCAGCAAACAGCACCGCAGCAACCAGCACCGCAGCAACCAGCACCGCAGCAACCAGCACCGCAGCAACCAGCACCACAGGAATCCAGATCGGCGTCGTCGGGGCCACCGGCCAGGTCGGAGCCGTCGTGCGCAGCCTGCTCGAGGAACGGGACTTCCCGGTCGGCGGCATCCGTTTCTTCGCGTCGTCCCGGTCCGCCGGCTCCGTGCTGAACTTCAAGGGCGAGAAGATCGTCGTCGAAGACGCCGCCACCGCCGACCCCAGCGGACTCGACGTGGCCATCTTCTCCGCCGGCGCGACGCTCTCGAAAATTCAGGCTCCCCGGTTCGCCGCGGCCGGCGTCACCGTGATCGACAACTCCTCCGGGTGGCGGATGGACCCCGACGTGCCGCTGGTCGTCAGCGAGGTCAACCCCGAGGCCATCAAACTCGCCACCAAGGGCATCATCGCGAACCCGAACTGCACCACCATGGCGGCCATGCCCGTGCTCAAGGTGCTGCACGACGAGGCCGGCCTCGAACGCCTCATCGTCAGCACCTACCAGGCGGTCTCCGGCAGCGGCCTGGCCGGCGCCCGCGAGCTCGCCAGCCAGGTGCGGGCCGCCGCCCTGAGCGACAACCTGCTCCAGCTGGTCCACGACGGGTCCGCTGTGCCCATGCCGGCACCCATCGTCTACGCCCGCCCGATCGCGTTCGACGTGATCCCGCTGGCCGGTTCCATCGTCGACGACGGCGAATTCGAGACCGACGAGGAGAAGAAACTCCGCAACGAGAGCCGCAAGATCCTCGAGCTGCCCGATCTGCTCGTTTCCGGCACCTGCGTGCGCGTGCCCGTCTTCACCGGCCACGCCCTCTCGATCAACGCCGAGTTCGCCAACCCGTTGACCGTCGCCCGCGCCCTCGAACTGCTCGCCACCGCCCCCGGCGTGGTCGTGACGGATGTCCCCACACCCCTCGAAGCGGCCGGCCAGGACCCGAGCTTCGTCGGCCGCGTGCGTCAGGACCGCGGCGTGCCGAACGGGCGTGGATTGGCCCTGTTCATCACCAGCGACAACCTTCGTAAAGGTGCGGCACTCAACGCCGTGCAGATCGCGGAACTCGTCGCCGCGGACCTGCTCGTTCGCTGACCTCAGCGTGGTGGTGTATAACCGGGCGCTCACTCCGCTAGTGTCAGACTTCGTGGGCGGGAATCGGAACTCAAGGGGCGTCAAACGCCTGGCTTTCCTTGCGTTCGCCGGCATCGGCCTCGCGCTCATCGCCACGTCGTTCGTGCTGCTCCTTGATGACCCCTCAGACAGCTGGCTGATCGCCGGGGTCGGTGTGGTCTGCGCGGCCGCCCTCGAGCTCACCTGGGTGCGCGTGGGCGCCGTGGCGCACCGCAGCCCGATGATCAGCCTCCCCGTTCTGGCGCTGCCGGCGCTGGCCCCTACCCTCTCCCTGCCGGTCTCGGCCGGGCTGATCGCGCTCGGCGTTCTGCTGGCCATCCTGATCGAGTCCGGGCGGGCATCGGTCGCGCTCTACAGCGCCGGCCTGCAGGGTGCCGGCGCCCTCGCCGCCAGCGGCCTGTTCACCTGGTTCGGCGCGGGCGGACTGCCGATTCTGGTGGGCGTGGCCGCGGCATCCGTGGGCTATGTCTTCTTCATCATCGCGACCGAGGTGCTGCGCCAGCGCTTCGTCGCCGGCCCGCTTGGTCGGCGCAGCGGCGGGCGACCCCTGTCGCCGTTGCGGGTTCTGCTGGTGCTGGTCGGAACCGTCGTGGTCACGGTGACGGCCGCGCACTGGAGTGTCGTCGGGCTGCCGTTTCTGGTGGAGGTCACCAACACGCTCGATGCCGTCATCGTGCTGTTCGCCCTGATGATCGTCGCCTCCGTGGTCAAGGTCTCCACGGTGATGGCGGTCATGCGCCACCGGCTGGCCGGCATGGTCGCCGCCACGAGCGCGCTTGCCGCCGACCCGGCCACCGGGCCCTCCGGGTGGGTCACCCCAACGAGCCCAGCCACCACAGGCATCGGCGCCACGAGCGCCGCCGACAACACCTACCCCGCCACGAGTGCCGCCGACGCCACCCCAGAGCCCGAGCCCGGCTCCCCGGCGGCCGTCACCGACCTGCTGCGCCGGGTGGTGGCGGATGCAATCGGTGCCGAATCCGTCATCGTGCGCAGCGAGCCCGCGCAGCCCGGCGAGATCAGCATGCTGCTGCCGCTGGCCGGCGCCATCGGGCCGGACCAGTACATCGTGGCCCGGCGCGACGCCATGGACGGCGCCTTCACCGGCAACGACCGCCGCGCCCTCCAGGCCCTGGCCACGACCGCCGAGATGGTCGTGCGGGCCCGCCGCAACATCGCCGGCCTCACCCTGCGCGCCAACACCGATCCGCTCACGAGCCTGCCCAACTACGGCGCGTTCCAAGAGGCCCTGGCGAACATCAACGACCACCGGGATTACTCCGAAGCCCTGGCCGTGCTATTCATCGACCTCGACGAGTTCAAACGCCTGAACGACCGGTTCGGCCACCAGACCGGCGACGAGGTGCTGCGCGAGCTCGGGCGTCGGCTGAGCGCCGTGGTGCGCCCGAATGACGTGGTCGCCCGGGTCGGCGGCGACGAGTTCGTGATCATCCTCACCCACCTGGCGTCGCTGGCCGAGGCGAAGTCCATCGCCGAGCGCATCCTGGTGGTCTCCGGGGAGCCGATGCTCATCGGCCAGACGACCCACAGCCCGATTATCAGCGTGGGCCTGGCCTACTCGGCGCACCGCGAAACCGACGTCAACCAGCTGGTCCAGGATGCCGACCGGTCGATGCTCGCGATCAAGAAGTCACGGCGGCGCGGCGGCCCGTCGAAGGAGAGCAGCCTCAACATCTCGAGCCACCGCTCCTCGCAGATGAACGACATCATCGCCCACGCCATCGACGAGGACCTGCTCGAGCTGGCCTTCCAGCCCATCGTCAGCCTCGTCACCGGGCAGATCTGGGCGTTCGAAGCCCTCGTGCGCTACACCGACCCGGACCTCGGCCCGCTATCGCCGCCGTCGATCGTCGAGAAGGCGAAGGGCCTCGGCCGGCTCGACGCGATGACCCGCCAGGTGGCCGTGAAGGCCATGGCCGCCGCGGCGGACTTCCGGCTGATCGAGCCGCGCGTGGTGTGCATGACCATCAACGTTGAGGCCGGGCAGATCCTGCCCGAGCGTGTGGGCAACTACATCGAGGAGCTCGCGGACCGCTACCCCGGCATCTCGCTCTGCCTCGAGCTCAACGAGCGGTCGATGACCAAGGTCACCCCCGCGATCCGTGCTCAGGCCGACCGCCTGCGAGACCTCGGCATGATGATCGCGCTCGACGACTACGGTTCCCAGGATTCGTCGGTCGACGCCCTGGTACGGATGCCCATGGACATCCTCAAAATCGACCGCAGCCTGGTCGACGACCTCGACGACATCCGCCAGCGGGAGGTGCTCACCGCCCTGCAGGGTTTCGGTGACAACCTCGAGTACTCGATGATCGTCGAGGGTGTGGAGAACGATGCGATGGCGAACCACCTGAGTGCGCTGGGCATCCGTAGCGCGCAGGGGTTCCACTACGGCGTGCCGGAGAGCTTTGAGAAGACCCTGTCGCGGCTGGAGTTGTACGGCGCCCGTGCGGTCGTGCCGAGGCTCGGCATTACGCTTGTTTCATGAGCACAGAACCGGTTCCGTTCGAGGTGGAGACGATCGTTTTCGACCTCGAACCCGAGCGTCGGGCGGTGATCTACCCGGTGCTCGACGTCGTGCGCGATGCCATGCCCGCGGGGTATCGGCTCGGCGTCTACGGCGGCATGCTCGGCTGGGCGGTTCCGCTGGAACTGTTGGCGAACACCGACGACAAACAGCCGCTCGTCTACGTGAGCCTGGCCGCGCAGAAGCACTACAACTCGCTCTACCTGATGGGCCTCTGCAGCTTTCCCGAGAAGGATGCCGCGTTCCGCTCCCAATGGGACGCCACCGGACGCACGCTGAACATGGGCAACAGCTGCGTGCGGTTCAAGACGCTGGCCGACCTCGATCTCGACCTGATCGTGCGCGAGGTCGCGAGCGTGTCCGTCGACGACTTCATCGCCAACTACGAGCTCCTGAAAAGTCGCGGCTGAGCCGCTTTTGGTGGCAACTGAGTCGCTTATCGGTCGCGACTGGACCGGTTTTGAGCCGCGATTGGGTCGCTTTTGAGCTCGTTGCCGAGCTAACCGTGACCTGACGCGTCTGCGTCCCGGTGGGAGGCATCCGTTGCCACCGATATGGTGGAAGAGTGAATCCAATGGCGAAGATTGATGTCGTTCTTATTGGTGGCGGCATCATGAGCGCCACCCTCGGTACCTTGATCAAGCAGTTGCAGCCCGACTGGAGCATCGAGGTTTACGAGCGATTGGGGGAAGTCGCTCAGGAAAGCTCCAACCCGTGGAACAACGCGGGCACCGGCCATGCGGCTCTGTGCGAGCTGAACTACATGCCCGAATCGAAGGACGGCTCGGTGACCGCGGCCAAGGCCGTGGCGATCAACGAGCAGTTCCAGATCAGCCGCCAGCTGTGGGCACACCTGGTCGAGACGGGCGTGCTGCCCGAGCCCACCAACTTCATCAACTCCACCCCGCACATGACTTTCGTGCACGGCAAGAGCAGCGTCGAATACCTGCGCAAGCGGTTCGCGGTACTCCAGGGCGAGCCCCTCTTCGCGGGCATGGAATACAGCGAGGATCCGGCCGTGATCGGCACCTGGACCCCGCTCCTCACCCAGAAGCGCCCGAAGAACCAGAAGATCGCGGCGACGCGCATCGTGTCCGGCACCGACGTGGACTTCGGCGCCCTCACCCGCTACCTTTTCGCCAACCTCACCGCCGAGGGCGTGGGCGTGCACACGAACCAGCAGGTCACCGGCGTGAAACAGCTCACGGATGGCTCATGGAAGCTCAACCTGCGCCGTCTGGTCGGCAACCACCCGAGCGTCGTCAACGCCCGGTTCGTCTTCGTCGGCGCGGGTGGCGGCGCCCTGGCGCTGCTGCAGCAGAGCGGCATCCCCGAGATCAAGGGTTTCGGCGGGTTCCCGATCAGCGGGCAGTTCCTGCGCACCACGAACCAGAAGCTCGTCGCCCAGCACCACGCGAAGGTCTACGGCAAGGCGGCGAAGGGTGCTCCGCCCATGTCGGTGCCGCACCTCGATACCCGCGTCGTCGATGGAGAGACCTCGCTTCTGTTCGGACCATACGCCGGCTTCACCCCCAAGTTCCTCAAGTCGAGCAGCTGGCTCGACCTGCCGTTCTCGATCCGGGTGCACAACATCGGGCCGATGCTGGCTGTGGCGGTGCACAACTTCGGCCTGATGAAGTACCTGATCGGCGAGGTGTTCGCCTCAAAGAAGACGAAGCTCAAGGCGCTGCAGGAGTTCATCCCGACCGCGAAGCTCGCCGACTGGGAACTCATCACCGCCGGACAGCGCGTGCAGGTCATGAAGAAGGATCCGGAGCAGGGCGGCGTGCTGCAGTTCGGCACCGAGGTCATCACCTCGGCCGACGGCACCATCGCCGGGCTGCTCGGCGCCTCCCCGGGAGCCTCGACCGCGGCCCCGATCATGGTTGACCTGATCAAGCGCTGCTTCCCCGAGGAGTACCCGGCCTGGGAACCCAGACTGCGCGAGATGATCCCGAGCCTCGGCACGGAGCTCTCCGACGACCCGGCCGTTGCCGCCGCGTCGCTCGCCGCGACCGCGGCCGTGCTGAACCTGACCGCGTAGGAGGTTGCCCGGGGGTGGGGTTGCCCGGGCCCCACGGGCTGGGGGGGGGTGCCTGTTCTCTGCCCGTGCCCGCGGGCTGGGGGTGCCTGTTCTCTGCCCGTAACTGCGGAGTTTTTCGCAACATGCCGTCCTGGCGGGTGGGGTGACCCAGTGTTTCCGGACAGTCTTCCTGAATTCAGGATTGGATAGATAAATGGAACACGAGAAACACAAACACTTCAGCCCGGAGTTTCGGGCTGCCGCGGTGGCCCGCGTCGCGGAGGGCGACAAATCGATCGTGAAAGTCGCCGCAGCGCTCGGGATCAACCACCGGACTCTGTGGACTTGGGTCAACGCCGCGAGGCTGAAGACCATCGATCCTGCTGGTGAGCTCACGCCGCAAGCCCGGAAACGGATCCGGGACCTGGAGAAGGAAAACGCCCTGCTGCGGAGGGATCTCGACTTCGAGAAAAAAGCGAAGGCCTTCTTCCTGGAACTCGATCAAAACGACAACGGTTCGAAATGATCTCCCGGATGAAGGCCGACTTCCCCATCGCCTACCTCTGCCGCCGGCTCGGAGTATCAACATCAGGGTTCTACGACTGGTCGCACCACGTCACCGCGCCCGCGCAGAGGCGGCATGAAGACCTCACCGCGCAGGTGATGATCGCGTTCGCCGAGTCCAAGGGCGCGGCCGGATACCGCAAAGTCACCGCGGCTCTGAACCGGTCCCGGGTCCCGGTGAACCGCAAAACCATCGCCGGAATCATGCACGATCTGGGATTAATCTCCCCAGCTGCAGAACGCGCCTTCACGATCCGCTACCAGCGGGCCTCCAGACTGGCCGACCCGGTTGATCTGCTCCTGCGGGACTTCACCTCGCTGAGCGTCGGCACGATCCTCGTCGGTGATATCACCTACATCCACACCCGGGAAGGCTGGCTCTATCTCGCCACCGTCATCGACCTAGCCTCCCGCTCCGTGCTCGGCCACGCGACCGGGGCCCGCATGACCACCCAACTCATCACCCGGGCCATGAACATGGCCCTCGAGACCGGCCACGTCAAACCAGGAGCAGTTTTCCACTCCGACCACGGAGTCCAATACCGGTCGAAACGGTTCACGAAGTACTGCGGCCGACACGGCATCATCCGCTCCATGGGCGCGAAGATGCAGTGTTGGGACAACGCCGCCGCCGAAACGTTCTTCTCCAAACTCAAGAGCGAAAGCCTCAACTGGCAAACCCTCACGACAAGGCGCAAGGCCCGCACCGAAGTCATCAACTCCGTTCACCACTTCAGCAACGTTCGCCTGCACCAAACTCTCGGCTACTCAACACCCACCGAACGCCTCATCAAACTCACACTCGCCGCCTAAAATGAAACCGAGGACCCCGGCCGAAAAGACCGGGTCACCCCAGCGCCGTGGGCGGCGTGTTGCGAAATTCTCCGAAGTTAGCTCACACTGCTGCCCCGAACGGATGCCGCGCCGCCGCATCCGTCACGCCCTGTCGCTGGCTCGCCCAAGAGCCTCGACACCCGGCCCGTGGTGGGGCTAACTCAGGAGATCTCGCCCGAGTCGCGGCCGAGTGTCGGCTACTTTGGCACTGCTTCGCGCCCGTGGTCGGGACGCCGGCTGGGATCTCCTGAGTTAGCCACATCCGATGCCGGTGACCGCGGTCGCTGCGCCCTGCTCCTGCTCCAGGAGGGCCGATATCGGTGCGGGGAAGTCCCTGCACCGGTGCCGCCGTATTTTTTTGCCTTCGCCGTGGCCCGTACCCGAGCCATGCTCTGCATAACTCCTGCAGATTCTCAGAAGCGGGTCAAAGCGGGTCAAAACGGGCCGGAATCAGCCTATTTTGGCCGAATTGCAGGAGCTGTGCGTGTCCGGTGGTGGGAAGAGGCGGGGACTGGTGGCCAACTCAGGAGATCCCGGCGGGGTCGTGGCCGAGTCGCGGCGACTTCGGCACTGATCCGTGCCCGCGCCGTGGCCAGCGGCTGGGATCTCCTGAGTTAGCCACAACCGGGCGCGGGGGGATGGCAGGGAAGGCATGGAGGGGCGCGGGGGATGGCAGGGTGGCTAGGGCCAGAGCCGCCAGAGCCGCCGGAGCCGCCAGAGCCGCCGGAGCCGCAGCGCCACCCGACCGTACGCGACGGATGCCCCGCCGCCCCGCGCGACCCCAGCCGAACGAATTCGACGGAGATCTTGCACGATGATTGCGCAAAAGGGCCCCGTGGCCACGTTATTGTGCACAATCTCCGTCGAATTCGATCTGGGCGAAGCGGATTAGCCGGGGCAGCGCGGAAGCGCCCTCGCGGAATGAGAGAATCAACCGAACAGAGAGGGTTGCCATGACGCTTGGACTCCCGGACCACCTGGTCACGAGGGCCCTCAGCCATGCCCTCGCGCGGGCTGCGCACTGGTTTGCGCTGACCTGCCTGGCCGCCTCCCTCACCGCCATCATCCTCCTCAGTTTGTCTACAACCGCAGCCACAACCGCCACAACCGCAGCCACAACCGCCACAACCGCAGCCACCACAGCCGCCGCAACGCTCGCCACCACACCCACCGAAACCCTCGCCACCATCGTCGCCCTCCTCCTCATGGCCGCCGTGCTGATCGCCCTCTCCCTGCGCCGCACCGTCGCCCTGACGATCGCCTACCTCGTGACCGGCACCGTCGCCACCTACCTCTACACGATTACCGTGCTCGGCATCCCCGCCCTGTTCCCGAGCTCGAACGTCTTCCTCGTCACCCTGCCGAAACTGGCCCTGGTCATGATCGGCGGCGCCGGAGTCTCCGCCCGTGCCGGCGTGCTCTGGAGCACCACCGCCTTCGTCCTGGCCGAAGCCGTCACGGTGTACGCCGCCACGCAAACCGAGGTGCCCTACGGCGCGGACGTCTTCACCATCTCGACCTATCTCTTCCTCGTCAGCGTGCTGCTGCTCACGGTCTTCGTGCGCCGCGAGTGGTCTGTTCAAATCGCCCTGCACCGGGCCATGCAGACCGACCAGACCCGCCTGCTGCGCCACGAGCTCGACCTGCGCACCCTCGCCCTGGGTCAGGACACTACCCTCCAGCAGCTCGTCGCCCTCGCCCGCGCGCATCCCGGGCCGCTCAGCGCCAACCTGGCCGGCAGCATCAGTGACACCCTGCAGACCCTGCGCGGCACCGACTGGCTCACCGACGCCGATGCGCTGAGCGTCGAACCGCACGGGGGCACGGATGCCTGGCTCACCAGCGCGGTCTACGCCGCCATCGAGCGCAGTCGCGATCGTGGCCTCGTGGTCGAAGTCACGGGAGACCGCGCCGCCCTCGGCCGCCTGAGCCCGGCCAGCGACCGCGAGTTGAGCCTGGCGGTGCAGCAGTGCCTCGTGAACGTGATCCTCCACTCCGGCATCGTCGCTGCCGAGGTCGTGATCGAGTCCGAGCCGAGCAGCATTTCACTGATGGTGATGGATGCCGGGCGCGGCTTCACGGAATCGGAGACCGGCGCCGACCGTCTCGGCCTGCGCCAGGCGGTGCGCCGCCGGATCGAACGCCTGGGTGGCTCGGTGAGCATCCTCACCCGGCCGGGCGCCGGCACCTCGGTGATGCTGAGCGTGCCCGTGGCGATCGAGGAACCCGGCGGGCACGCCGAGCCGACAAAACAGCCCGAACAAACAGAAACCCCAGACCCCGAGCGGGTGGCCCAGTGACACCCACGAACGCAACCTCGCCATCAGGCAGCGCCGCGGCCACGGCCGCAGCTGCAGCCGCACAGCAGAACCACACCCCCGTCCCCACGCCTCACACCAAACCGCACGCCTTCACCCAGCAGCGCCTCGACCCGCTCGGCGCCCTCGCGGTCTGGACGATCGTGCCCGGCATCGCCCTGGTCGTGTTCGGCTACGCGGTGGTGACCACGGTGCTGCAGGCCGACGAGATCCGGCATCCGTTCCTGGCCGTGCTCGCGCTCGTCGCCACCGCAGCGGCGTCCGCCGCGCTCGTGTCGGCCGTACGACCGTCGCGGTCCCCGGTGCGCCAGACGTCGCTGCTGCTGATCATCAGCCTCGGCCTGGCCGCCCACCTGCTTGACCAGGCCGCCCGCTGGGGCAGCAACTCCCTGGTGCAAGACGACTTCGGCCCGATCACCATCGGCTTCCTGCTCGTGGCCCTCGCCCCCTTCCGCCCCTGGCGTGAACTGGCGCTGACCGCGGTGCTCGCCTCTGTCATCGTGGCCGCGGTCACACTGCCGCAGGAACCGTTCCGCTCGCTGCGGGTGCCGTCGGGCGTCTTCGTGGTCGTCGCGGTCACCCAGGTGCTCGCACTCGGCCTCGCCGCCGCTGCGTATTCCCGCCGCATCGTGCGTCAACTGCTGGCCTGGCAAACGGATGCCCGCCGCGCCATCGCCCGTCGCACCGAAGAATCCCGCGGCAGCGTGGTGCGCCAGGTGGTCGAGCAGCAGCTCGCCACCCTGCAGCCCGGTGTCTTCCCCCTCTTCGACGGCGTGCTCGAACGCGGCGTGGTGACCAAGGCCGACATCAATCGCGCGAACGAGCTCGCCGCCGGGGTTCGCCGGGCGATCGTGGCGCACATCGACGAGACCTGGCTCGACGCCGTCATCGCCCGCGAACGCACGGCGCTCCTCGAGCGTGGCAAGGATCCGCTGCTCGTCGTGGCCGACCCCGAGCACCGGGCGGCGCACTTCGGCACGCAGCAGCGCGCGGCCACCTCGGCCCTGATCAGCATGCTCTGCCTGGCCCCCGGCTTCGACCCGCGCAGCCTCGTGGTGCAGGCCGACACCGAGCCCGACTCCGAGCCCGACACCCAGGTCGATCCGCCGAGCGACCGCCAGCAGCGGCACTCCGGCATCGACACGTTCTCGATCCGGGTGGCGCTCGACCTCCCGCCGCGCCGGGTGCGCGCCCTGCTGCGCTCCTACACGGCGGTGCTGCGGGTGGTGTTCCCGTGGGTGCGGGTGAGCATCCGTCGCCCCGGCCTGACGCTGGAATTCGGCGACAAGCGCCCCCGCCCGGTTCCACCAGTACGCTGAGCTAGGCGCACGCAGCGCCACGACACGCAGCGCGGCATGACGCAGCGCAGCAGAGCGGCACGAGCGCGACCAGCCGAGGGGGCGACCACGCAATGGCGAAACTGTATTTCCGCTACGGAGCCATGAACAGCGGCAAGAGCACCTCGATGCTCCAGGCCGCCTACAACTATGAGGAACGCGGCCACCAGGTGCTGTTGGCCAAACCGTCGGTCGACACCAAGGGCGACCGGGGCATCCTCTCCCGGCTCGGCGTCACCCGGGCCGTGGACTACCTGCTCACTCCCGAGACGGATGCCTACGCCCTCTTCCACGAGCACCGCGCCCGGGTGCTCGCCGAGACCGGCCTCGACGTGAGCTCCCTGCTGGTGGACGAGGCGCAATTCCTCACCGAGCAGCAGGTGGACGATCTGCTGCGCATCGCGATCCTCGAGAACATTCCGGTGCTGGCCTACGGCATCCGCACCGATTTTCAGACGGTGGCCTTTCCGGGCAGTCGGCGCCTGCTCGAGGTGGCGCACAGCCTCGAAGAGCTGAAGACCATCTGCCGGTGTGGGCGCAAGGCCGTGTTCAACGGGCGCCAGATCGACGGGGTCTTCGTCTTCGACGGCGACCAGGTGGCCATCGACGGCGCCGAGGTAACCTACGAGTCGCTGTGCGGATCGTGCTACCTCGAGGAGAGCAATGGTGTGCTGAACAACCGCAGCCGGCCGGCATCCACATGAGCACCCACGCCCGCAGGACGGACCGCACCTGCGTGACAACTGGAAGGACGGGGCGCTCGAACGACTTCGGGATCGCGAGCGCCCCACCAACCCCCCGGTTGGTTTTCCCCATGCCTAAACGTAAGGGCCGCTTTCCGGACTGACCAGCCGTTACTTCTTGTGGCACCAGAACAGGGGTCACTCCGCACGTCGTTGAACCCTGCCCGAGACCCCGGCAGGCACCGCCCCGAGAATCCAAGGATCGCTGATGTCCCGCTTTCGCGTAGCCCTGATCGATGACCACGAGATCGTCGCCCGCGGATTCGCCGGCCTCTTCGCCACGATCCCCGAGATCGAGGTGGTGGCCACGGTCGCGACCGTGACCGAGCTGCTCGAGTCTGCCGTGCAGCAGACGCCCGTCGACCTGGTCATCCTGGATCTGCGGCTCTCCGACGGGTCCACCGCCACCGGCAACGTCGACCGGCTGCGCGGGGCGGGCGCGGCGGTGCTTGCGTTCACCGGTGGCGACGACGCCGCTCTGATGCGGGCCGCGGCGCGCAGCGGCGTGCTGGGTGTGGTGCGCAAGTCCGAGCCGACCGCGGTGCTGCTCGACGCCGTCACCCGGGCGGCGGCGGGGGAGACCGTGGTCTCCACCGAGTGGGCCGCGGCCCTCGACGGCGATCCCGACCTCTCCGACGCGGGCCTGAGCGTGCGCGAGTGCGAGGTGCTCTCGCTCTACGCTGCGGGCGCGAAGGCACCGCTGGTGGCCTCGCGGATGGGACTCTCCGAGGCCACGGTGATCGACTACATCCGTCGGGTGCGCTCGAAATATGAGCGGGTCGGCCGCCCGGCGAACACCAAGATCGACCTCTACAAGCGGGCACTGGAAGACGGCCTGCTGCCCATCCCCGGCCAGCCGTGACCGGGCGCGCAGCGACCCCCCGGCAGACCCCCCAGCAGGACCGACTGCACAGGCGACCCCGGCGGCCACCCCGACCGCCGCCCCGGCCGCAGTCCTCGACCGAGCGCCTCGCCCGCCTGCTCTACGGTGCACTCGGGCCCACCGCCCTCGTCTTCGGGCTGCTCTGCCTGGGCACCGTGCTCGAGCAGGCCTGGGAGCCGCAGCGGTCCTGGTCGGTGGCGGCGTGGCTGCTGATCTTCGGGCTGCCGATGCTGCTCGCCGTGCTCTCACGCCGGGTGCCTCTGCGCGTGCTGCGGGTGATCGCGCTCGCCGAGGGGGCCCTCTTCGTGCTGCTGCTGATGTTCTGGCTGACCGCCAGGGCGGAGCCGCTGCCGGCGGGCACGGACATCCCCTGGGCGATCAGCCTCACCGGCGTGCCCGTGATGGCCGTGGCGGTGACCACCCGCGACCGCACGGCCTGGGCCTACCTGGTGCTGGTCTGCACGATGAGCGGGCTGCTGCGTGCGGCCACCTCGACTGACCCCTCCCCGGTGCTGGTCGGTGTGGAAGACGGCCTCTACTCGTTCCTGCTGCTGAGCATGCTCGTGGGACTGACCACCATGGCGCGCCGCAGTGCCGGCAAGGTCGACCAGGCGGCCACGATCGCCCGCGTGCAACTCGTCGATCGCGCCGACCGCCTCGCGCGCAAACGGGAGCGGCTCACCATCGACGCCCTGGTGCACGACAGCGTCATCTCGACCCTGCTGATGGCCGGACGCGGCGGCACCTCGGTGCCGGTGCTGAGCCGGCACGCGGCCGACACCCTAGTGCGGCTCGACGCCCTGCGCGCCCCGCTACCCGACCCGAGTATGCCCGGCCCCCAGGTGACCCGGCGCCTCGAGCAGCTGGTGGCCGAGCTGGCACCGGATGCCCAGATCACCTCCAACCTGCCCGGCACCCTCACGGTGCCCGCCCTCGCCGTGACCGCCCTGCTCGGCGCCGTCGGCGAGGCCCTCCGCAACTCGGTCGCCGCCGACGTGCGGGAGCCCGTGCGGAGCCCGGTGGCCCGCACCCTCACCGTAAGCAGCTACCAGGGTGGCATCCGGGTGGCCGTGAATGACGACGGCGTCGGCTTCGACCCGGCAAGGGTGCCGGCCGAGCGCCTGGGCATCGCGCAGAGCATCATCGGCCGCATGGAGCGCCTCTCCGGGGGTGCCGCCGCCGTGCGCTCCCGCCCGGGCGTCGGCACCGAGGTGGTGGTCTCCTGGACGCCCACACCTGCAGCCCCCGCGCAGCCGGTCCCGTCCCTCTCGAGCGCACCCCCGACCCCGCCGCGACCCGCCACGCAGCTGAAGGGCGTGACCCGCCTGCCGAAGGCCCTGTCCACGTCCATCCTCATGGGATTCATCGCCGTGCACGCCCTTCTCGCCTTCGCCGACGGTGAACCCCTGTGGACCCTGCCCTACGAGATCCTCGGGTTCGTGGCGGTGTCTGCGGCGGCCGCCTGGCTCACCCTCGTCGTGCCTGACCCGGTGTCGCCTCGCAACGCCGTCATGGTGCTCGCGCTGTGCGGGCTGTCCGCCGTGGCCACGGCATTCCCGGTGCCGCCGGTCGGGTCGACCCCGTTCGCCCACTGGTACCTCGGCGCCATCACCATGCTGTTGGTCGTGCTGGCGGTGCGCGGCCGGCCCGGATTCGCCTGGTACGGCTACGGCATGATCATGGCCATCTCGATCGTCTGGGCGCTGCTGAACGGGCTGACGCTGCTCGACGGGGTGAACCTGGCTATCCGTCACGCCGGCACCCTGCTCGCCGGAACCCTGTTCGCCGTGGGTCTGAAGCGCTCCACCCAAACCCTGGCCGGGCTGAACCGGGAGCGGGCCCGCAGCGGCGCCGCGGCGGCCACGGCGGCGGCGGCCCTCGAGGAGCGCGAGACCCAGCTGACCCGGGTGAACATGCTGGCCCGCCCCACCCTGCAGCGCCTCGCGAATTTGCTGCAAAGCGACGCGCTTCAGATTGAACCGACCCTGCGAGCGGAAAGCCTGCTCGTGGAGGCCACCCTGCGCGATGCCATCCGGGGGCGCTCGCTCTTCGTCGAGCCGGTAATCAGTGCCGCCCGCGCCGCCCGCATCCGGGGCGTCGACGTGACCTTGCTCGACGACAGCGCCGACCGGCCGCCCCGGCAGCTGGCCGCCGCGGCCGCCATCGTGGCCGACCAGCTCGACGCCCTCACCCAGGGTCACCTGATCGCCCGTCTGCTGCCCGCGGACCGCCCCGCGATCGCCTCGATCGTGGTCGACGCCGGCGAGCCACGGATGCTCACGGTCACCCCCGACGGACTCCTCCAGCCGTCTTTGTAGCACTTCATCTAAAACGCGAGAGAACTTCACACCCCCCATGGGGGGTGGCCCCATACCCCTATGTGCAAGGATGGACAAGGGGATAATGCGATTCGAGCGGTTCCTCTCTGCCTAGTACTACCGGAGGAACGCGCGTGGAGCTCAAGGACTACCTCAGGATCTTTCATAAAAGTTGGATCCTGATTCTCGCTTGCACCCTCTTCGGAATCGCCGGCGCGGCCGGTGCGGCCATCGCGACCACCCCGAAGTACATCGCCAACACCCAGCTCTACGTCGCCGTGCAGGCCTCCGCCGGCGCTGTGACCGGAGACCTGGTTCAGGGAACCAGCTTTGCCCGGCAGGCCGTCACGTCGTACGTCGACGTCGTCAACAGTGCCATCGTGCTCGACGAGGTCATCAAGCAACTGAACCTCGACCTGACCGCCGCGCAGCTCGCCTCCACAATCACCTCCACGTCACCCCTCAACACCGTTCTGATCGACGTCTCCGTGACCAACAGCGACCCGGAGCTAGCCGCTCAGATCGCCAACTCCGTCGGGCAGAACTTCAGCAAGGTCGTCGTCGACCGGCTTGAGAAGCCCGATGGCGACGCAGCCAGCCCCGTGAAGATCGAGACGATCCAGCCGGCGATCGTGCCGACAACGCCGGCCAGCCCCAACGTGCCGCTCAACATCGCCCTCGGCCTTCTCGTGGGTCTCGCGGTCGGCATCGGGCTCGCTGTGCTGCGCAGCGTGCTCGACACCCGCATCCACAGCCTGCACGACATCGAGCTGGTCACCGACTCACCGATGCTCGGCGGCATCACCAACGACCCCAGCGCGAGCCTTCGCCCCCTGGTCGTGCACACCGACCCGAAGAACCCGCGGGCCGAGGCATTCCGCAGCCTGCGCACCAACCTGCAGTTCGTGAACATCGAGGGTGGCCCGCGCAGCTTCGTGGTCACCAGTTCGGTGCCCGGTGAGGGAAAGAGCACGACCACGGCGAACCTCGCAATCGCCCTCGCCGAGACCGGCGCCCGGGTCGCGTTGATCGACGGGGACCTGCGCCTGCCACGCGTGGCGGAATACATGGGCATCGAGGGCGGCGTCGGCCTTACCGACGTGCTCATCGGTCGCGCCGAGCTCGCGGACGTTCTGCAGAAGTGGGGCAAGAACAAGCTGTTCGTTCTGCCCAGCGGCCGCGTTCCCCCGAACCCGAGCGAATTGCTCGGCTCCGCTGCGATGGCCCGCATGCTCGGCGCGCTCACCGAGGAGTTCGACGTGGTGCTGATCGACGCCCCGCCGCTGCTCCTGGTGACGGATGCCGCCGTGCTGAGCAAGCTCTGCGGCGGCGCCATCATGGTGGTGGCCTCCGGGCGCACGAAGCGCAACGAGCTGACCAGCGCCGTGAAGGCTTTGGAGCGCGCGGGGAGCCGCCTCGTCGGCATGGTCATCACCATGCTTCCCACCAGGGGGCCCGACTCCTACGGCTACGGCCAGTACAGCTACGGCACGATTCACGAGGAAGAGAAAGCAACTGTCGGTGCCGCAGCGCCTGCGGTGCGGGGCATCCGCAAGGCCCGACGGAGAACCGCGTGATGCAGACCTTCTCCATTCTCACGGTCTGCTCGGGCAACATCTGCCGCTCGCCGCTGGCCGAACAGCTCTTACGTGTCGGCCTGGCGTCGTGGCCGCAGGTGCAGCTGGCCAGTGCCGGAACAATCGGCCTGACCGGTCAGGGCATGCCAGCGCAAGCCGCCGACCTGTCGCGCCATTTCGGCGGTGACCCGAGTGCCCACGTGGCCCAAGAGCTGACCGCCGAGCACGTGCAGAACGCCGACCTGGTGTTCGCGATGTCCCGCGAACACCGACGCGCCATCGTTGAGTTGGTGCCACGCGCCATCCGTTACACGTTCACGATCCGCGAGTTCGCGCGTCTCGTTGCGGACCTCACCGATGACGACCTCGACGAGGCTGCCGCTCTGCCCCTCGATGACCTTGTTGGGCGCCTCTCCACTCTGATCGGGTTGGCCGCGTCTCAGCGTGGCGCTGTCGCCCCCCTATTATCGGCCGATGACGACGACGTTGTTGACCCCTATCGCCGTAGCGACGAGGTCTATGTGGAGTCCGCCCAACAGCTCGTGCCGGCCATTAACGCTGTCACTGCCCTGTTCCATAGAGCCGCAACGGTGCAGCCGAGCTAGTGAACGCCGTGGGAGGAAATAGGCCTAAGAGTCGCAAGAACCGCGACAGCGTGCTTCGCCGTCGCCTGCTCATTGCGGGTCTGGCCGTGTTCGTGCTGTTCGACGTTGCCCTGGTGTCCTTTGCACTCACCGCGTCGAAGCCTTCCGCCAATGCGGGCACGGCGGTCGGGCCTGTCGAGACCACGACGCCGACCGCAGAGCCCGCGGCAACGGAGCAGCCGGTGGTCGAGCCTGTCGAGCCCACGGCAATTGAATCTTCGACCCCTGGCCGTATCCTCACCGCCCTCGACGCGTCCACACTCTGGCGTGCCACGACCGGTGAGTGCCCCGCTGCCACCGCGAACCCGGAGCTCTCCACCGACGCCGGTGAAACCTGGACAGCACTCGACGCTTCGGCCGACACCGATTCCTCCTCCGTCCTGTCGATCACTATCTCCAGCGAGTCGGAGGCCTCCATGGTCACGCTCACGGCCGCAGACTGCACCCCGCAACGCGTGACTACCTTCGTGGCCGGAGATCAGTGGCAGGAATACCCCGATCGCGTCGGTGCCGACTGGTATGTCAACCCGGCCGACCGAGCGAGCGTGCACAGCCCGGCAGGTTCATTCGCCGCACCCTGTTCCGCGGTGATCGCACTTGCACCCCGCACCGACTCGACGGCTGCCCTGCTTTGCTCAGACGGATCCCTCTTTCGCACCGGCGATGGTGCCGCGACCTACGGGCCCGGGGTCGCTCTTCCCGGTGCCGCAAACCTGACCGTCAGTGACGACGGCTACATCATCGTGGCCACCGAGCAGGCCGGCTGCGCGGGCGCACAGCTGCTCGCGACGTCAGACGAGCTCGACGGGGCGCTGACCCCGAGCGGGTGCCGTGAGGCGGGAGTGACGCCGAGCGACCTGGCAGTGGCAAGCGCCGATGGAATTTTCTGGCTGTGGGTGGGGGACATAGTGAGTAGTTCGAGCGATGGGGGCACAACATGGCCGTAAGCGACTTTGCAACGACCAGAATGCAGGAGCTGCACGGGTCTGTGCCTCTCGTGCGTTTCGGTACTCAGCTCGCAATCGATGCAGGAGCTTGGGTTGTCGCCCTGTTCTTGGCCGAGATTCTTCGCTACGAGTTCGACTGGCGGCTGATTGACCTGGTGCCGCTGCTGGCTCTGTGCGCGGCTGCGTGCCTGGTTCAGTTTCTTGCGGGCGGTGCCAACCACCTCTACCAGGGGCGCCACATCTACGGGAGCTTTTCCGAGGTAAGGGCGCTGCTCGGGGTGGTCCTCGCCTCGACCGTCATCCTGGGTATCCCGGTTGCCGTCGCCGGCACGGTGGTCGGCATTCCCCGCAGCACGGTCTTCATCGCCCTGCCCATGGCCTTCGTCTTGATGGGCGGCGTGCGTTACATCAAGCGTCTCCTGGTGGAACGGTCGGTGGTTCCCAAAGAAGACATTCAGAAGGCCCTGATTTTCGGCGCCGGCTACATGGGAGCGTCGATTGCCCGGCGCATGACCACCGACCGAAACTCGCCATTCCTGGCGGTGGGGCTCATCGACGACGATCCGCGCAAGCGCAATCTGTGGCTCCATGACGTTCGCGTCGTCGGTTCACGTGCCTCCCTCTCCGCAGCGGCTCAAGCCACCGGGGCAACTGCGCTGGTCGTGGCCATTGCCAAGGCCGATGCCTCCTTGCTGCGTGACATTACCGATGCCGCCAAGGCCGCACATCTCAAGGTCCTGGTTCTCCCGCCCTTGGAAGAACTGCTCAATGGCAAGTCCCGCCTCAACGACCTCCGCGATATCTCGATCGAAGACCTGATCGGTCGTCACCCCGTTGATACCCACGTTGAGTCGATCGCAGGTTATCTCGCTGGCAAACGCGTGCTGGTCACGGGCGCGGGCGGCTCCATCGGCTCCGAACTGTGCCGTCAGATCACCCAGTTCGGCCCGAGCGAACTCATCATGCTCGACCGCGACGAGACCGGCCTCCAGGGCACCCAGATCTCGATCCTCGGTCACGGGCTTCTCGACACCAAAGACGTGGTGCTCGCGGACATCCGGGATGCCGAGGCACTGACGACCATCTTTGCCGAGCGTCGACCCGAGGTGGTTTTTCACGCCGCGGCCCTCAAACACCTTCCGATGCTGGAGCAGTACCCCGACGAGGCGTGGAAGACCAATGTGCTCGGCACGCTGAATGTGCTGGAAGCCGCCCAGGCGGTCGGCGTGACCACGTTCGTGAACATCTCCACCGACAAGGCCGCGAACCCCACGAGTGTGCTCGGTCATTCCAAACGTGTGGCCGAGAAGCTCACGGCGTGGGCCGCCCAGGAATCCAAGCGCGCATACCTCTCGGTTCGCTTCGGCAATGTCATCGGCAGCCGTGGCTCGATGCTGCCGACCTTCACCACCCTCATCGAGGCCGGTGGGCCGCTGACGATCACCCATCCTGACGTCACGCGATTCTTCATGACCATTCCCGAGGCGTGCCAACTGGTCATCCAGGCTGGCGGTATCGGTGGTCCCGCCGAGGTGCTTATCCTCGACATGGGCGAGCCCGTCAGAATCTTGGACGTGGCCGAGCGAATGATTGGAATGTCGGGCAAGGACATCGAGATCATCTACACCGGACTCCGCCCCGGGGAGAAGCTGCACGAAGAACTCATCGGCGACCACGAAACGGACGCACGCCCGATCCACCCGAAGATCACTCACGCCTCCATAGCGCCCATCCGCCCCGAGAATCTGAACAAGCCAGGTTGGGATGAGCGCTGCCGACAAGATCTAACTCACCGAACAGCCCAAGCTGAGCCCACGCTGGCCGGAACAGGAACACCCCTATGAGCGAACGCATCTACATGTCATCCCCTGACGTCGGTGATCTCGAAGAACAGTACATGGTTGCCGCGATCAGATCCGGCTGGATTGCACCTCTAGGACCCGATGTCAATGCCTTCGAAGCGGAGATGGCGGAGCGTATCGGTGTCGAACACGCCGTAGCCCTCAGCTCCGGGACTGCGGCCCTGCACCTCGGGCTGCTCGGGCTCGGAGTCGGGCCGGGTGACGTGGTGGTCACGTCGACGATGACATTCGCGGCAACGGCAAACGCAATCGTCTATACGCGAGCTGAGCCGTACTTCATTGACTGTGAACTTGAAACCGGAAACATGGATCCGACCCTGCTCCGCGAGGCGCTCGAGCGCCTGATGCGTGACGGCGAGAAGGTCGCAGCGATCGTGCCTGTGGATCTTCTCGGCAAGGCCATCAACTACACCGAGATCTGCACGATTGCGGATGAGTACAGGATTCCCGTTCTGGCTGACGCGGCTGAATCTCTCGGAGCCGCGCACCGCACCCGGGCGGCCGGCTCGTTCGGACGCGCATCGGCGGTGTCATTCAACGGCAACAAAATTATGACCACATCTGGCGGGGGAATGCTGCTGACCGACGACGTGGAACTCGCTGCGAACACCCGCTACCTGGCGACCCAGGCCCGTCAGCCCGTTGCACACTACGAACACATCGACATTGGCTACAACTACCGGCTCAGTAACCTGCTCGCCGCTCTCGGACGTGCCCAGCTGACCCGCCTCGACGACATGATCGGTCGCCGCCGCGCCATGCGCGAGCGGTACCGAGAACTCTTCGCGGCCGTGGACGGCGTCGAGATCTTCGGCGGAGTTGACGACGAAGAGGACAACTGTTGGCTCACGTCCATCGTGGTCGACTCGGTTGCCGCCGGCTGGCATCCGGAGGATCTCACCGCTGCGCTACTCGCCGACAACATCGAAAGCCGCCCACTGTGGAAGCCTATGCACCTCCAGCCGGTGTTTTCGGGCGCCCGCGGTTTGGTGAATGGCAACGCGAATCGTCTCTTCGAGAGGGGCCTCACCCTTCCCAGTGGTTCAGCCCTGTCTGAGTCGGATATCGATCGCGTGCTATCCAATCTCAGTGAATTTATCGGCTGGCGCTCTTGACGAGCGCCAGCGAGCGTCGGCGGTACGACGCTGTAAAGCGAGTCTTGGATGTCACGACGGCCACGGCCGCGCTGGTTGCGCTTTGGCCCGTTCTCGCCGTCGTGGCGGCTCTGGTCTCCGTGCGACTGGGTCGCCCGGTTATATTCCGACAGGACCGCCCAGGCCGTGACGGAAACGTCTTCCGTCTCTACAAGTTTCGGACAATGAGAGATGTTGACATCACGCGGGGCCTGATAACTGATGAACAACGACTCACACCGTTTGGACTCGCGCTTCGTTCGACAAGCCTTGATGAACTGCCAACCTTGGTGAATGTAATCAAAGGCGACATGAGCATTGTTGGGCCGAGGCCCTTACTGGTACGGTACCTTGCGCGTTACTCACTGGAGCAGTCCAGACGACACGAGGTGCGACCGGGCATTACCGGTCTTGCCCAGGTCAGCGGCCGAAATGCTCTTGCTTGGAAGGACAAGTTCGAGCTTGACGTCGACTACGTTGAGACGCGAAGTTTTCGCGGAGACCTGAGAATCCTGAGAATGACCGTTCTCGCAGTGGCAAAGCGGAGTGGCGTCTCTGCGGACGGACACGCGACAGCACCCGAGTTCATGGGCACGGACCTCAGGCTGGAGCAGCGCCGATGAGCACGCCGTTGGTAGTTGTCGGGGCCGGGGGATTTGGGCGTGAGGTCCTCGATATCGTGGATGCTCTTAACCGCGCCGCGGAGACCGTTGTTTTCGAGATCATTGGTGTCCTCGACGCTAACCCGAGTGCGGAGAATCTCGGTCGGCTGTCAGCTCGGAGTGTCCGTTACCTTGGCACGGAATCGGCCTGGCGAGAAACGGGTAGTCGGGCTCAGTACCTTATCGGCGTCGGGAATCCAGCCGCACGGCAGGAGATTGACAAAGCATTCACTGCTTTAGGCTTGACGGCAGCAACTGTAGTTCATCCCGCCGCTACGACAGGTTCTTCTTTCACTGTCGGCCAAGGATCGGTCCTCTGCGGTGGCGTGCAGGTTTCCACGAATGTGACTCTCGGACGACATGTGCACCTGAATCCGAACTCGATAATTGGGCACGATTCTGTCCTCAACGATTTTGTCTCCATCAATCCGTCAGCCACGATCTCTGGGGACGTCCGTATAGGCCCACGGTCGCTTGTCGGTGCTGGGGCTGTCGTCCTGCAGGGTCTTTGCATCGGGGCAGACACAGTCGTGGGCGCCAGCGCCTGCGTCACACGCGGCGTTGGGGATCGATCCGTGGTGAAGGGCATCCCCGCGAGATGATGCGATTCCAGAAGGCGAGCCTTGCGAATCCGATGGGCGTCTTTTCGAAGAACTGGGACTAAGACGCCGATGCGCTATTGAAATGAACCATTTTTTTCGCGAGGCATCACGCTCGCCTTCGCCGTGCAAGCGCTATTGCGCTGAGCACCAAATTTTTGTTGAATCCGTCGAAACGCGGTATAGAAGTAAAGGGGTATGTGAAAATGAAAGCGCTGGTCACAGGGGCGGCAGGGTTCATCGGCAGTTCGATCGCCAGACGTCTCCTATCTGAGGGACACACCGTCATCGGCGTGGATGCTCTGACCGATTACTACTCCATTGAACTGAAGCAGCAGAATTTGTCGGAAACTCAAGCGGAGAACTTCACGTTCGTACACGCTGATCTGAATGAGCTGGATCTGGACGAGCTGCTGGTTGGGGTTGGCATCATTTTCCATGAGGCGGGTCAGCCCGGCGTCCGGAAGTCCTGGGGTGATGACTTCGCGATCTACACAAGCCAGAACGTCAACGCAACTCAACGGTTGCTAGAGGCCGCGAAGCGGTCCAAAAGCCTGAAGCGGCTCGTCTATGCTTCGTCATCATCCCTGTATGGGGACGCTCAGAGCTATCCCACGGCAGAGACCGATTTGCCTCAGCCCATCAGTCCGTACGGTGTATCGAAGCTGGCCGCGGAACATTTGTGCACGCTCTATGGTCGCAATTTTGGAGTTCCAACCGTTTCACTTCGGTATTTCACTGTCTACGGTCCGCGTCAGCGGCCCGATATGGCTTTCACTCGTTTCATTCGTGCTGCCCTCGTGGGCGATGAAATTTCCATCTTCGGGACGGGGGAGCAGATCCGAGACTTCACGTACATCGACGACGTTGTGGAGGCAAATATGCTCGCAGCATTTACCGACTCCGTTGAACCGGGGGCGGTTTTCAACGTCGCTGGTGGAAGCAGCATCTCGGTCAATGAAGTGTTGGATGTGATCGAGGGCATTGCAGGGCACCCCCTCCGGATTAACCGTATCGGGTCCGTTCCGGGCGACGTATTCCGCACTGGAGGATTGACACGTGAGATCGAATTGGCGCTTGGGTGGAAAGCGAAGGTACCCATCGAAGACGGCATCGCACTCCAGTTCGATTGGGGCCGGTCAGTCTTCCTCGATCACTAGCAGTCGTAGCAGCCGTCGTTCATGACGCTTGGCACCATCTCATCGTCCTACCCGCCTATCACCAGCTCCAGATTCGGAGCATCCCAGGGAGAATCACAGCGTGACAAGAAGACCAAAAATCGTGCTCGGCGTGACGGTGGATATCTCCCTGACACTCATGAGGGGGCTGCCTGCTTTTCTGGCGTCAGAAGGCTGGGAAGTCCATGTTGTGACTTCGCCAGGTCCTCATCTCGAGGGGCTCGTGGGCATCTCCGGTGTCGTGGCGCACGCAATCCCGATGAAACGAAATCCTTCACCTCTACGGGATATTGTTTCGCTTTTCTCGTGGATATCGCTGCTGCGCAATATACGGCCGGACGTCATTTCGGTCGGTACGCCAAAGGCCGGTCTCTTGGGTGGCATTGCAGGTTGGCTGACGGGCGTTCCTAAGCGGGTTTATCATCTGCGTGGCTTACGCCTTGAGACCGCGGGCGGAGTTCAACTCGCGATCCTGGCAGCTATGGAGAAACTCACGGCACGGGTCGCGACTCATGTGCTCTCCGTCAGTCATAGCTTGCGCGACCGGGTCGTCGAGGGCGGCCTGGTTCCGGCGGACAAGATCGTCGTTCTCGGCTCAGGCAGTTCCAATGGGGTCCAACTCGAAGACTTTGACCAAGCAGCATTCACTGTTGGTGACATCGAGGCCCTGAGGGATCAACTTGGAGTGCTTCCAGACCTTCCTGTCATCGGATTCGTCGGTCGATTGACTGAAGACAAGGGGCTCTCCGTCCTTGCGCAGGCCAGAGAAATCCTGGAGAAAGATGGTGTTGACTATCAAATGCTCGTCGTTGGGGGATTCGACGGCCCAGAGGGGGAGGACCAACTCGCTGCGGTGAATGCTCATGGCAGGCCGGCTCTTGTGTCCGGCTATGTCAGCAGGCCGGCAATCTACTATCGCCTTATGGATATTTTTTGCCTGCCGACCCTGAGAGAGGGTTACCCGAACGTTGTACTTGAAGCGAGTGCGTCCTCCCTCCCCACGGTGACAACGAATGCTACCGGTGCTTTCGACTCGACCATCGATGGCTTGACCGGTTTGATCGCATCAGCAGGAGACGCGACAATGCTTGCGCTTGCGCTCCGAAGCCTCATTGAGAGACCAGAGTTGAGAGTAGAAATGGGCCGCAACGCTCTGGCTAGAGTCTCGACAGAGTTCTCCCGAGAGCAGGTCTGGCAACTGCTCAAGGATTACTACGCAGTCGAGGCCCTCCGAGCAGCACGACCTTAGAAGGCTTTGCGGTTAAAAAAGTGAACCAGCCGTACACCTTCATGAGTTCTGGCTTCGGCGCTACATGTGTATTTGGTGCAAAACTCAACCCCCGTTTGCGAACTATTTGAGAAACAGATGCGGTCCGGACCCGAGGCCCTACGTGATGCTCCTATAGTTGTCAATTGATATTTTGGACGGCTTTTTGCTCGTGGAGCCAGTCCCGAAATTGGCTCGCGAGGTTGTCGTCTCGGCTGAGTCCTCGT
>NZ_SOFB01000039.1:0-39531 GCF_004402815.1 Cryobacterium sp. Hz7 | reverse complement strand
GTCGGATGCGCGAGGACCCGCATGGATGCAGCCGAGCTGAGCGTGGTGCGTGAAGCGTCGCGGGGGGACATACCGCTGACCCTATAAGAACAACAGTCATTGCGCAATGACCATTGTTGAATTCGCCCTTCGCTGACCTCTACCGCATAAATTTCGAGACCCCGGATGCTTCGTAACCTAGGTGTATCGAAACGCCTGGGTTACGCGACGGTGGCTCTCATGGCCAAACGAACGACGCAATAAACGAACGCACCATGAAAGTTGTTGTCGGCATGTTTGTTTGATCGCAGGTTCTGAGGTCATCGTCCGGATGAAATACTCGGTTATGGATTCAACATTTGCGGACGATCCGGCTCGGCTCAGGCCAACGCTTCGAATGCTGCTGACTAGAAGTGCCGATGACGAACGCATCCGGTCACTCTGGCTAGAAGGCTCGCTCGCGTGCGGTTTGGCAGATGACTGGAGCGATCTAGATCTCCACCTAGCGGTGACGGACGCGGAGAGCTTCGCCGCCACTGACTGGCTGGAGTCGCAGGTGCACCTGGTGCTCTCGGTGGCCCTGACCCCGTCGAGTGGACACCTCACAAGAGAGAATGCTCACTATGGCAAGATCACGTCGGGACTTCACCCCTGAGTGCAAAGACGAGGCCGTGAAGCTGGTCATCACCACCGGCAGAGCGGTCGCGACCGTCGCCCGCGAGCTCGGTGTCAACGAGGCCACACTGGGCCGGTGGGTGAGCGCGTTCAAGGCTCGCAACGAGACCGGGCAGACCGAGGTGACGGAGTCTAAAAGGGCCGAGCTGCTGCGGCTTCGGAAGGAAAATGCGGACCTGAAGATGGACAGGGCGTTCTTGAAAAAAGCGTCCATCTTCTTCGCCCAGGAAGCATCGGATACGAGCGTCTTGCGTTCGAACTGATGCTGGCGGAGAAGATCAACTTCACCATCACCCGCATGGTCCGTCTCCTTGAGGTTTCCCGGTCAGGTTACTATGCCTGGATCGGGCGACCGCTGTCGCCAGCGTCGCTTCGCCGGGTGCACATTGAGCAGAAAGGGGACGGCGACCGCTACTGCGGCGGCGCCAGCGCCGGGAGAGCAATGTGCCTGGTCAATGGTGTTCCTGCGGCTTCCTTGCGCCTGCGTTCTCGGGAGAGGTTTTCCCCGGAGTCCCGTTCGGCAGTCTCGACGAAGAAGTCGAATATCTTCCGGAGGTTCGATGAGACCGCGGCGAGGGTGGCAGCGAGGTAGTTGAAGGCGTACCCGTGGCCGGAGCGTTTGCTCACGTTGGCGAGGTCTTCGAAGTTCTTCGACTTCAGTGTCTTGTACGCGGACTCGACGAGGCTGCGCATGCCGAAGTACTTCCGGTGTTCAGGAGACTTGAACGCGAATTTCTGGAGGTGCTTCAGCGTCAATCGCGGGCCCTGATTCCTCGCGGCGGGTGCTCCAGCATCCTGCGGAATGGTGATGCTCGCTGGGGTCTGGGGTTTCACTCGCTTCCCGTTGGCGCGGTCAATGGCCATGTAGGTGCCGGGTGTGGGATAGATGAAGCGCTGGAATCCGTCCTTGTCTGGTCGGCCTTTCGGCTTCATCGCCTCCGGACTCGTCTTTCGGGCGACTTCCGACGAGGGTGAGAGCACCCCTCGCCGGCGTTCCGGAAGGATTCCACCAGCCTTCGGGCGAGTATTAGGGGGCTGGCGCACAATTCCTCGGCATGCGCTTGCACTATTGCAAGCGCTTGCAGTAGCGTGACCCGAGGGTCCAGTACCTCGTTTACCGGGTTCCGCTTCCGCGGCCCGCTCGCAATCGCCCGTTCCCAATGGAGCGCGTCGGCGTGGTCCGCTGGCGCGCGCGACAAGGAGTTTCATCGTGCGCAGATCAAACCGTCCGTTGTTTGCAGCGGTGGCCGGCCTGGCCCTAGTCCTGACCCTGAGCCTCGATGTAGGAGTGACAACGCCCCGGGCGGATGCGAGTCCGCCGGGTGCCAAGGACGTCACGGCGACGCTCTTCGAGTGGTCCTTCGCATCGGTCGCCCGGGCCTGCACAGATACCCTCGGTCCCAAGGGGTATGGATTCGTTGAGGTCTCGCCGGCCCAGGAGCACATCCAGGGCTCGCAGTGGTGGACCTCCTACCAGCCGGTCAGCTACAAGATCGCCGGGCGACTCGGCAACGAGGCCGCCTTTTCGAGCATGGTCAGCACCTGCCACACCGCCGGTGTCAAGGTCGTGGCCGACGCGGTGATCAACCATATGAGTGCGGGTTCCGGCACGGGCACGGGGGGCACCGTCTACAGCAAGTACGACTACCCGGGCTACTACCAGAACCAGGACTTCCACTCCTGCCGGACCCCGATCACCAACTACAGCGACCGCTCCGACGTGCAGAACTGCGAGCTCGTCGGCCTCGCCGATCTCGACACGGCGAGCACCTACGTGCAGTCCACCATCGCGGCGTACCTCAACCACCTCAGCGCCCTCGGCGTCGATGGTTTCCGGATCGACGGCGCCAAGCACATGGCCGCGGCCGACCTCTCCGCCATCAAAGCAAAGCTGACCAACTCGAGCGTCTACTGGGCGCAGGAGGTCATCGCCGGCGGGAACGAGGCGGTCCAGCCGGGCGAATACACCTCGACCGGTGATGTCGACGAATTCCGTGGGGCCTTCGACCTCAAACGCATGTTCACCAGCGACAAGATCGCCTACCTGAACACATGGG
This sequence comes from Cryobacterium sp. Hz7, assembly GCF_004402815.1. Taxonomy (NCBI): domain Bacteria; kingdom Bacillati; phylum Actinomycetota; class Actinomycetes; order Micrococcales; family Microbacteriaceae; genus Cryobacterium; species Cryobacterium sp. Hz7. The sequence goes on along the minus strand of NZ_SOFB01000039.1, from coordinate 36,820 downwards.
GCGAGTCCTGGGGCTACCTCGCGAGTAACAAGGCGCGGGTCTTCGTGGACAACTGGGACACCGAGCGCAACGGCTCGACCCTCAGCTACAAGGACGGCAACACTTACACGCTCGCGAACATCTTCATGCTCGCCTGGCCCTACGGCTCGCCGAACGTGTACTCGGGCTATGAATTCAGCAACACGGATGCCGGCCCGCCGACTGGCGGAACGGTCAACGCCTGCTACAGCGACGGCTGGAAGTGCCAGCACGCTTGGCGGCAGATCGCGAACATGGTCGCCTTCCGCAATACCGTGACGGGCACCTCGGTGACGAACTGGTGGTCTAACGGCAACAACGCGATCGCCTTCGGTCGGGGGAGTGGGGGCTTCGTCGTGATCAACCACGAGGGTGGCGCGATCAGCCAGACGTTCAAGACCTCCCTGCCCGCAGGAAGCTACTGCGACGTCCAGCACGGCGACCCCGGCGCGGGCGGCTCCTGCTCGGGCCCAAGCTACTCCGTCGCCGCTGACGGAACCTTCACCGCTACCGTGGGCGCCGGCGACTCGATCGCCCTGCACGCCGGAGCCCGCACGTAAGTGGATAGCCAACGCCATAGCTAGGGCTTCCGCGGCCTCGATGACTGGCCAACACCGACGTGCATTCCGTCTCAACGTGGCGATCGCGATGTGCGTTGAGGGTCGCCCAGACCAGTTCGTCGCGGTCGTACGCGCCAAACACGCGAAAGCCCCGGTTCCAGAGGTCTTGAGTGGCATCGGCATCCAACAGCTCGTGCGGGGTGGCTGGCGTGAATGGGTAGTCGGCGTTGTTTGTCTTTTCCAGCTCATACAGATCGGCCGAGGAGGTCACAGTCAATTCGAAAACGCTGAGTCCGGCAGCCTGAACTCGCGAGAGCGCCAGGCGGAAGTTCGACAGATTTGGCGGATCCGCCAGTTCAAGCCGGGCACTCCAAGATCGGCCGACGACAGTGAACCCGCGTGCCTCCAAGCCCTCTCGCTGTGGATCAACGTCTCGCAACACCAACGATCACCGCAACGACGAGTGCCGAAGGTGCCACGTGGAAGGAAGGCGTCGTGGCTCTGGCGGCTCGTTTGCGTACTCCAGCGGGCGGGAGTAGCTCGTCGTGTGCTGCTGTCTCCCCAGCGGCCCTGTCGCTGCGCCCTCCCGACCGCACCGCTGGCAGCATCTGGCGAGGCGTACGCCCGTGCACACGGGGGCCTTGGCGTCCAGTCAGGACGCGAGCACCGTCACGTCATGCGCGGGCGTAGCGCAGCGCAAGTTGGCGCAGGGTGGCTTCGATACCGGCGGCGTTCTGCCGAGGAAAGCCGAGCAACTCAAAGACCTTGCCCTGCACGGCTGGGACGGTGCTGTAGTCGAACGTCTCAGTGACGCGCGTCGACGTGGGCGTGAGCGGCGTGAGTTCCCAGCGCCACCGGTGGCCCGCTGGGCTGCTCCATTCCACAAGCCGACCGTCCTCGAAGCGCGTCACCGTGCTGGTGATGCGATACCGGAGTCCGTGCTGCTTCATCGCTACCGAGAATTGTGCGCCCTGGCTGAGCCGCCGCGGACCCGACACTGTGTTGCGGACGGTGCCCGAGCCGTCCAGCTCACCGTGACGGTGCGGATCAGCCACCAACGCGAAGACGTCGTCGGCCGAAGCCGGCACCTCGACAGTGCGCGCGACTTGGCGCGGTCCTTGCTCAACCTGTTCGACCGTCATGCTCGCTAGCCTAGGTCGTTCCGAACCGCCACTCCCCCGAAACTTCAGGACCTCGGTGACTTGGCGCCGAATCTGCGTCCGTCGAGGTCCGGCCTGCGGACAGCCCGCAGCTCAGTGTCGCCGCGATTGGGAACAATGGTCTTGATGACGAATTTAGATTTAGCGCCAGATGTTCGCCTTGCATTCTCACCTCTGACTCCTGACGATCTCGAATCAGTTTTTGGCGTCTTCAGCGATCCCGACACGTGGCGGCACTTGCCCGTGGGTCGTCACAACACTCGAGAGCAGTCCAGAAGGATCGTCGACGACGCCATCAAGAGCCGGCGAGAACATGGCATTGGTCAATGGGTGGTTCGTGTGGGCGACCGGGGATCGGATGATGCGCTGAGAGCTGGCACGTTCGTCGGTACGGGTGGAGTGAACATGACTCCAGCGCCCGTCTGGAACCTCGGGTACCGTCTCTCCCCGGCGACGTGGGGGCGAGGTTTCGCGACGGAAATCGCCATTGCTGCGGTCGTTGCCGTCCGAGCACAAAGTGACTCGGTTGCGAGATCCCGTCAATCTGGTGCTGGCATTTTAGCGGTTGCTAAGCTCACGACATGATGTCCGGACTGGAAGATCAGAATGTTCCCGCCCCCGATCGTGGGCCGGGGGGGGATGCAAAGCTTCCGTTCGGAGCTTGACAGCACGCACTACACCGCGGTCGACGAACACTGGGCAGGCGGTCTCCCAGCACAGTACGGTGTCGCTCCGCGGGTGCGAATTGGTAAGAGCAAGTGGTTCAACCTGTTGTGGTTGATTCCGATCGGCTTGGTGCTCCTGGTCATCGGCATCGCGGTAGCGAAGGGGATACGCGAGCTCCCTGCCGTGCAGGATTTCATTCAACAGTATCCGGGCGAGTCTGAGCTTCCGGAGAACGCGCCGGTGGGTTTCCCTGCATGGCTGGGCTGGCAGCACTTCCTGAATGCTTTTCTGATGATCTTCATCATCCGCTCCGGCGTCACAATCATCGCCGATCACCCGCGTTTGTACTGGTCCAGACACTCCACACCGGGTAAAGACTGGTTGCGTATGCAGAAGCCGGTGCCGAGTGATCCGCTGTATACGTCGAAGCAGGATTCGATCACCTTGCCGGACGGCGTCGGCTTGCCAGGGCGTCGTCACTCCATCGGGCTCGCCCGCTGGTGGCACCTCGGCGTTGACACGTTGTGGTTACTCAACGGAATCGTGTTCTACGTTCTGATCTTCGTCACCGGCCAGTGGATGCGCTTGGTCCCCATGAGTTGGGACGTCATCCCGCATTCCATTTCGGTCGCAATCCAATATCTGTCGCTGGACTGGCCGACGGAAAACGGCTGGGTCAACTACAACGGTCTGCAACTGATCGCCTACTTCATCACCATGTTCATCGCCGCTCCGGCCGCTCTCATCACCGGGCTCGGGATGTCACCGGCGTTGTCGACCAAATTCCGGACCATCAGTTCGGTCTTCAGTATCCAGGTCGCACGATCACTCCATTTCTTGGTGCTCGCCTGGTTCGTCATGTTCATCATCATCCACGTGACCCTCGTGCTGACCACCGGCGCCCTCCGCAACCTCAACCACATGTACGCGTCACGGGACGACAGCTCCTGGGTCGGGTTTTTGATCTTCGCCGCCTCGATGGTGGTCATCATCGTCGGCTGGGTGGCGGCGACACCGTTCACGTACCGGCATCCGCGTGTGGTGCAGAAGGTGGGGTATGCGCTGATCGGTCCCGCGCAGCGGTTGTTCGAGCACATCGATTCGAAGCCGGGTCAGTACACGGAGAAAGATATCTCTCCCTATTTCTGGCATAACGGTAAGTTCCCGGAATCGGAGGAGTACAAGAAGCTCCAAGCTGGCACCTTCACGGATTACAAGCTGCAAATCGGTGGGCTCGTTGATAATCCGGTGGAGTTGGACCTTGAGCAATTACGGGCGCTGTCACACCACGAGCAAATCACGCAGCACTTTTGCATTCAGGGCTGGTCGGGTGTTGCGAAGTGGGGCGGCGTCTCAATGCAGACCATTCTTGACATCGCGAAGCCGAAGCCGGAAGCGAAGTGGGTGATTTTTTACTCCTTTGCGGTCGGTTCTGATGGTGGGATTTACTACGACGCTCAACCGATCGAGCAGATGAGTTACAAACTGACCATGCTGGCCTATGACATGAATGATGAAACGCTGTCGTTCGGTCACGGTGCTCCGCTGCGGTTGCGCAACGAGGTGCAGCTCGGTTTCAAGCTGGTCAAGTGGATTAAGGGCATCGAATTCGTCGAAGACTTCTCCGAGGTCGGCGGTGGTCTGGGTGGGTACGACAACGACCATGAGTTCTTCGGCTATCGGCAATCCATCTGACATCCCACGCACTGACCGACAGGTTGGAACTACTTACGATTGGAAGTCGGCTAGCCACAGGTCGGGGCCGAAGACTTCGTATTGGATGTCTTTTGCGGGTACGCCGCGGGCGATTAGCGCGCTGCGGACGGATTGCATGAAGACCAGCGGGCCGCACAGGTAGTATTCGGCGTCCGTGGGCAGTTCGATGGTGCTGACGTCCATGAATCCGGCGAGTTCGCCGTCGATAGTCTGCGTGGATTTCGTGGGTTCCACATACCAGGTGATCAGGGATGCGTCGGGAAATTTGCCAAGTCTGCCCTGATTTGGTTACGCAAGGCAAAGGTGTTTGCTGAATTGCCAGCGTGGAGAAAAGCCACCTTTCGTTGGCTGCCGGTCATCACAAGGTGGGAGAGCATGCCCGCCATGGGCGTGACGCCGATTCCAGCGCTGGCGAGAACCACCGGCCGGCCGGTGAACTCCGGGACCACATCGCGGCCAAGAGCCCGAAAGCTGGACGGGTTAGCGTTACGGGAACAAGTCGCCGTGATGCTCACGAATCGGTTCAGCCCGGAATAGGTCGCGGGCCGACTGAAAGTCGAACATCCGGAGAATCCGGAGATGCAGGTGTCACACGAGACGATCCACCAGGCCCTCTTCGTGCAGGGCCGCGGATCGTTGCGCTTGAAAGTTGCCACCGCGTTGCGGTCAGGGCGTGTCACACGGCGCCCGCAGCGGTCGGAGGGTCCGCGGCCGCAGAGGTTCCGGGAGATGGTGATGATCTCCGACCGGCCGCCGGAGATCGAGGACCGCGTCGTTCCCGGGCATTGGGAGGGCGACCTGATCATCGGCTCGACCTCGTCGAAGTCCGCGATCGGAACCCTTCTCGAACGGACTACGGGATACGTGATGCTGCTGCATTTGCCCGGGGATCACACCGCTCGCACCGTGGCCGACGCGATGATCGTGGCAATGAATACCCTCCCCGAACAGCTGCGCCGTTCGACCACCTGGGATCAGGGAGCGGAGATGTCTCGACACCAGGAAATCACGATGGCGACCGGGATGCCGATCTACTTTTGCGCTCCGCACTCGCCCTGGCAGCGTGGCAGCAACGAGAACACCAACGGGCTCTTGCGCGAGTACTTTCCAAAAGGCACAGACCTGTCCTTTCACGGGCCCGGGATCCTCGAGAACGTCGCTGCGGAACTCAACCGCCGGCCCCGCAAACGCCACGGCTACCGAACGCCCGCAGAGGTCCTCGCCACGCTAACCTCGAACCCAACCAATCAAACCGGTGTTGCAAACACCACTTGAATCCGCCCGATATGAGGCGCCTAGGTTAAGTGACACACCGGATCGCGCAGGAATGGTTCACTCCTAAGTGAAAATATCCAGCGATCAGAGCGACCTTGGATGCGAACCGCTTCAAGACCGCCCGCTTAGTGTTCCGGCCTCATATCCTGCGGTGCATGGGATCTCCGTAACGCTCGGTCGTCTCGTTGTTGCACTGGTGTCCACTTGCACGGATCACGTGGAGGGTTACATCTGGTCCGGCCTGTGCCAGCACCTGGGCACGTCGACGGGCCCGCCGAGGTCGAGCTGGCCGTGGAGCAAGACGCCGGGGATTCCGGCGAGACGGTCATCATTACGCAGCAGTTGGTCTTCCTCGAGCCGGGCCCCGTGCGTGAAGTAGTGCGTCATGATGCGGGCGAACTGTAGCTGGAATGTGGGTCGGTGAAGCGAGGGCTGGGTGCCGAGCCGGGTTCGAGCGAGACGGCGGCGTCTCCCCAGTCGCACCAGCGCTGCGCTGCGTATCACTGTGGCGTCGTCGCTGTGGTTGAGTAGGCGGTCGTAGGCGGTCGTAGGCGGCGACGCGGTCACCGTCGCGCTCGGAGGCGGGGACTCCCTCGTGGAAGCGCTGTCATTTCTCGGGCAGGTAGCGGCCGGTCTCGTGGCGGAGCCAGCGCACGTCGCTGCGCTGGGTCATGGTGACGGAGACCAGGACTAGGGTGCGCACGTGCTGCGGGTAGCACTCGGCATAGGTGAGGGCCAGTGTGCAGCCCCAGGATCCGCCCCAGAGTCACAGCTCGGAACGGTGGAGTACCGAGGGTGGCTTGTGGCCTATTCAAATACCCGACGCTAAGTGTTTGTGGCGTTCGGCAGCGATCGTTCGCACGACATGCCCAGAAGTGGAGGAGCGCGTGTCACTTACCGTGTAAGCACTAAGGTAGTGAATGCGACTCTGAGCGATACGTCATCCAGAGGCACCCATCGAGTCCACCTCGCCAAATCGATCTCGGTCGTGCTTGCGGCACTGACCTAGGGTGGACGCATGGACGCTGACATCAACTTCTACTTCGACCCGGTCTGCCCCTTCGCCTGGATGACGAGCAAGTGGGTGCGGCAGGTGCAGGAGCAACGCAACTACACCGTGGACTGGCGGTTCATCTCGTTACGCCTGATCAATGCCCAGGTCGACTACGACACGCACTTCCCTCCCGAGTACGAAGCTGGACACACCGCCGGACTCAGGCTCCTGCGGGTAGCCGCCCGCGCGCGAGCGGAGCACGGCCGCGAGGCGATGGCGCCGCTATACGCCGCCTTCGGGACCCACATCTTCGACACCGCCCCCGGCCCGGACAACCATCGGACCGAGGGTGAGGTGCGTGAGCTCCGCGGGACGCGTGAGTTTGCGGAGCCGATCCTCGCCGAGGCGGGCCTACCGCCCGAGCTGGCGGAAGCTCTCGACGACGAGTCATGGGACATCGAGATCCAGCAGGAGACGGACGAGGCACTCTCGCTGACGGGAAAAGACGTGGGCACGCCCATCATCCACTTCGAGCCGCCCGCCGGTGCGGCCTTCTTCGGGCCGGTGATCAGCCGGCTGCCACACGAGGACTCGGCGGTCGAGTTGTGGGACCACGTGGTCGGGCTGGCCCGCTTCCCGGGTTTTGCCGAACTCAAGCGCAGCCTGCGCGAGCAGCCACAGCTGGCCGCGTTCGGAGTCGACGCGGACACGGTCGGAAAGCAAGAAGACTGGCACGGCGGCAGCCGGCGGCAGCAGAAATGACCCCCTCCATTAGGGTAAATGCATGAATGAGACGAGCACCCTCAGCCACCAGGAGTCCATCATCGTCGAGGCGTCGGCCGCGTTTCTCTATGACCTACTCTCCGACATCACCCGCACCGGAGAATGGAGCCCGGTCTGTACGTCATGCTGGTGGGATGACGAGGCCGAGGCCGGTCGGGTCGGTGCCTGGTTCACCGGGCACAACGAGCTCCCACACCGGACCTGGCAGACCCGGTCCGAGGTGGTGACGGCAGAGCACGGACGTGAGTTCGCTTGGGTGGTGGGCGGCAGCTTCGTGCGCTGGGGCTTCAGCTTCACCGCCGCGGAGACCGGGACGATGCTCACCGAGTCCTGGGAGTTCCTGCCGGACGGGATCGCCATGTTCGAGGAGAAGTTCGGCGAAAAGGCGCACGCTCAGATCACCGACCGCACCCAGCAGGCCCTCGGTGGCATACCGAAAACCCTCGCAGCGATCAAGCGGATCGCCGAGGTCTCCATCGACGTAGGGGCGAAAGCCCAGTCTTGACCGGGCCGCTCTCGGAGCGCATCGTGTTGTTGTAGAGCTGCCAATGACCGCGACCGGATCGCTTGGCGTGGAACAGGTCGAAATCGGTGTCGCGCACCAGGCTGGCTATTGTCGAGTGGTCCGTAAACAATGCGATGCCAATCGTTACCGTGGGCAGAGTGTGGCGCCCATGGATGCTCAGTTCGGTGCCGACAGCAGCGGCGATGCGCGCGGTCAGGTACTGGTGTGGCTCGGCCGTCCCCATGCGGTCTTGCCTTCAACGCTCACGTTTCATCCCTGGCAATCCTGCAACTCGGGACAGGAGCAGATGCCCCACCGGGCGGGCCGGCCCAGCGCACACTTCCGCTAGCCATTCGTGCTTCGATCCGTCACGGAGGATCGGTAGGTACTTCCACAAATCCCGCTGCGCCAGGTGGGCGCGTGCCCTGAGGCACGTCGTCCTGCGGTCATCCGCCGATGAGGGTTCGAAGGAGCGGCAGTCTCTGCGGGAATTGGAATCAGTGACCGCATAGGTGACAGATTCGGTTCTTTTGTGTGAATGGCAGCGCTAGATGGCGGTGAATTCGCATCGCTTCATGGCATGGGTGAACGTTGCGCGCTACTGGTGAGCGTGGGTGATGACGTGGCAGACACCGCCCGCTTCGCAATCGCCTGGGTCGAGATGCTGGCTCGCGTCGATGATGTGTTGCAGCTCTGTTTCAAGAAGTACGAGTTCTTGTTGGCGGCGGTGCACATCCGCAAGTCTTTTCAAAAGGAGGTTGGAGACGTGTTCGCACGGCACCTCGGAAGCTTCTCTAACAGTGATGATGCCGCCAATTTCGGCCAATGTCAGACCAGCCGTCTGGGCAGACCGAATGAACCGCAGGCGCGATAGGGCCGCTTCGTTGTAGCGGCGGTAACCGTTCCCCCCACGTTCGGCGTGATCCAACAGGCTGCGCCGCTCATAAAACCGGATCGTCTGTGCGGTTACGCCGCTCGCAATGGCCAGGTCTCTAATCTGCATATTCCCATTTCACCACTTGACCTTGCACTGCGTTGCAACGTTTACGGTGAAGGCATGGATATTACGTTGCAGTACTTCGATGGGTGCCCGAACTGGAAAATCGCTGCTGAGCGGCTGGCGTTGATCGCGGCTGCATGCCCCGGCATCGTTGTGACCCGGCGGTTGGTCGAGAATCTGGAAGACGCAGAGACAATCGGTTTTCGGGGATCTCCGAGCATGCTGGTGGACGGAACAGACCTTTTTCCCGACCCGTCGGCGTCGGTCGGGCTGGCCTGCCGCATCTACAAGACCCCCACGGGACTAGCCGGCGCCCCAACACTGGAGCAACTGCGCGATGCGATCACTACAGCTTGAGCGGCATAAGTAAGGAATACGACCTGTTCGTGATCGGTGCCGGAATGGCCGGCACCACAGCAGCCAACAGGTGCGCTGCACAGGGATGGCGCGACACTAACCTTCAGCGGGCGGCTTTCGCCATGCTGCACTTGCCGATGGCGCGCCTTCCGGGTGGGACTTATCGCTCGCCGCTGGCGGATCGTGACTCGGCCCATTCCGGCTGGTCCGCTCCCCACTGGCTGCCGATCCACCTGTAGCGATTCGGACCGCCGCTAATGCTGATCGCGGGTGCGGCACAGGTGACGGTCCCTTCTAACGTTTCCGCGTTCACGGTTTGGATCTCATATGGGCCGGCTTCGGTCTGCGGGGAATGAGGCTGGGCGAGTAGCTCGTGAGCGACCCGGGCCAATGAAATGTCGACGGTCCACCCGTGCCCGTCGAGGTGGCGACGTCGAAGTGCTGACATGATCCCGGCGGCAAGTAGGTACCCGGCGGAGTGATCCAGTGCTTGGGCCGGCAAAGCTCCTGGCCTGCCGGTGCCGTCTGCGTGAATCTGGGCGATGCCGCTGGCTGCTTGGACAATGCTGTCGAATCCTCGGCGCTCGGCCCAAGGTCCGCTTTGCCCCCACGCGCTCACCCGGCCGATAACGAGCCCTGGATGGCGGTTGTGGAGTTCGACCGGCGAGAGGCCGAATTGGTTGAGGCTGTTCGGCCTGTATCCCGAGACAACAACGTCGGCGTCCGTCAGTAGCTGTTCGAGGCGGTCTCGATCCGGTTTGTAGCCGAGATCGAGGAGCGCGGAACGCTTCCCTTGGCCGGTGTCGAGGTACTGCCAGGGGAGTTCCGGCATGCCAGGATTGTCGATGCGAAGGACATCTGCCCCGAAGAACGCGAGGCTGCGAGTGGCCACCGGCCCGGCTATGACGCGGGTCAAGTCGAGCACCCGAACGCCCTCCAGGGGCGCGTGTCTGTCGGCCGACCCCAGGCTATGGAGGCCCGAGTCTCCTGCCTGCTGCACCAGGCTGATGAAGGGAGCTGCTTTCAGGGATTGGGCTTGAGGATGTCCTCTCCAACTGCTCGGGCTGCGAACCGCGCTGATCACCGCACCAGAATCTGATGCTTCATCCTCCAGATCGAGAGCGCTGCGGCGCGAAATTGCGCGAGCGACAGCCTCGGTGGTGGCGGAGCCATCCAATCTCAGAAGTGAGCGCAAAGCCGCTTCGTGATGGGGATAGTTGGCGTGAGTGCGAACCCAACCGTCGCTCGAGGCGAAGAATCCGGACAGGGGCGCCCACGCTGGCGCGGGGTCCCCGTTCCACCGAAATAGTTGGTCACTCCGGAAGGCGCCGGCGACCAGTTGCGGCGCAGAGCCCACCCGCGGAACTTCGTCCGCCTTCGGATCCCGCACTTCCGAACGGACAAGGTGCAGTAACGAGGCCATCAGCTTGGTGGCCGCGATGCTGTCCGCGGCAAGATCCCCGACAGGCAAAGGCGACGAAAGCGGCACCGGCCCGGACAAACGAACACGATCGGCTAGCTCCGGAAGTTCCGCGGAATCGGAGAGAAACGTGCTGAGGAAGGTGCCCATCGGTTACCTCCCACGCCCTCGACCGTGCACACGTGGGCGTGAAACCAGGCGACCATCGGTGGTTCCCACTTTATCCCCACGTCACGGAGTGCAATTGATGTCATGAGGGGCCGAGCAATCACGGGACGGAATCAAAACGGGGGAGAGCCGGCGATAGGCCAGCCAAGGAACCCCTTCCGCAAAGGGAAATGAAGGTCGAGGTCTATCGAACCTGGCGTGTGAGTCGAAGGCCGAATGGGTGTGGCCCGGCTAAATACCAAACGAGTGCGCCGAGTAGAGGCGCGAATACGACGGCGATCATCCAGAGGACTTTCTCCACCTCGGACTGGTCGCGGGTTCGCGCAAGGCGGTTTACGCGGTCACTCGTTCCGGCCGGCCTGCTCCACGGGCAAGGTACGTTTGATGGGCGGAGTCAATTAGTTGCTAGTTTGATCCGCACCTGAGAAAGAGACCCCATTTATGCGCTCCCGCGCCCGTACAACATCCTGGCTGCGCGCCGCAGCTGCCATTATCGCCACCGTCGCTGTGGTTACGGGGTGCAGTGCCACCGCCCAGAACACCGCGGCCGACTCCACTACCCTGACCTACGCCATCAACGGTGGCACGCTCAGCGGCGGCAAGATGGACATTCACTCATCGGCCTTCCAAGCCACCGCCCTCGTGATGCGCAATTCCTTCGATTCGCTCGTCTATCAGAAGGCCGACGGCTCCTTCGTGCCGTGGCTCGCCACGTCGTGGCAGATCTCCGACGACGGCCTGCAGTACACCTTCGACCTGCGCGATGACGTCACCTTCCACGATGGCGAGCCTTTCAACGCCGAGGCCGTCAAGGCCAACTTCGAGCACGTGGTCGCTCCCGAAACGGCGTCAGCGGATGCCGCCAGCCTCATCGGGTACGCCGAAACCGGTGGCTTCTACGCGGGCACCGAGGTCGTTGACGAGTACACCGTGCGGGTCGACTTCAGCCAGCCCTACGCCCCGTTCTTGCAGGCCGTGAGCACCGCCAAGCTCGGCTTCTACTCGCCCGCGGCGCTGCGTGAGAACGCAGCCCAGCTGCCCGCCGGCGGCCCCGGCATCTCGGTGGGCACCGGCCCGTACGTGTTGAGCGAGTACACGCCAGACCAGAACATCGTCTTCACCGCGAACGAAAACTATAACTGGGCACCGGATGGCAGCACCCACCGGGGCGCGCCGGCCATCGACACGCTCGAGTTCCGCATCCTGCCCGAATCGTCGGTTCGCACCGGCGCACTCACGAGCGGTGAAGCACAGATCGCCAGCGACATCACCCCGAACGCCGTGGGACAGATCGGTGACGAGTTCACTATCGAAAACGTGACCATGCCGGGCCTGCCGTACACCCTGTTCCTCAACGAGGCGCACGGCGTCTTCGCCGACGAGAATGTGCGCCGCGCCTTTGCCCTCGGAGTCGACATCGGTCCGGCCGTGGAGAGCATCTACCAGGGGCAGGCGGAACGCGCGTGGAGTATCCTCTCCCCGGCCACCCCGAACTCCTACGATCCGAGCCTCGAAGACAGCTGGGCCTTCGACCCCGATCAGGCTAATGCCCTGCTCAACGCGGCCGGCTGGACCGAGCGGGACTCCGAGGGCTACCGCATGAAAGACGGAGCCCGACTCAGCGCGCAGTGGCTCGCCTATAACCCTGTCTCCGATGCCAACGCGAGCTTCGGAGACGTCGTGCAGTCGGACCTGCGCGAAATCGGCTTTGAAATTGTGCGCGACAACCGTGAAATCGCCCAGTACTACGAAGCATTCGACCAGCGTAATTACGACCTATCAGACTGGAGTTTTCCCAGTGTCGACGCCGACGTGTTGCGCGCCCACCTGCACAGCGGCGGCTACAAGAACGGCTCATCCACCGCCGATCCGGTCGTTGACACGCTTCTCGACAACGCCATCGCCACGAGCGATCCGGCCGAACGCGAGTCTCTCTACCAGCAGCTACAGCAGTGGAACGCTACCCACGTCGCCATGGTTCCGATCACCGTGCCCACCGCGATCACCGCATACAGCAAGACCATCGAGAACCTGAGCTTCGACCTGTACGGGCAGCCGCTCTTTTACGAGGCGTCCCTCACGACCGCTCCGTGATCGAACGCCACGGGCACGCACGCGGCGCTGGCCGACCGGGCGCTCGCCTGCTCGGCCGGCTCGGCGGCATGGTGCTCGTGGTGTGGGGCGCCGCCACGCTGGGATTCTTCGCATTGCGGCTGATCCCGGGCGACCCGGTGAACGTGCTCATCGGGCTCGGCAACGTCTCGACACAGGTACGCGACCAGATCCGCGAAGACTGGGGCCTCGCCGACCCGCTTCTCGTGCAATACCTCGGCTACCTCGGCCGCCTCGTGCAGGGCGACCTCGGAACGTCGTACCGCAGGCAGCAACCCGTCGCCGACGTGATCGGCCAGCAACTCGTGCCCACCGTGCAGCTGATGGCCCTCGCCGTTGTGTTCGCGCTCCTGCTCGCGCTCGGGTCGGCATTGCTCGGGCGCGGCCGGCGCACAGCACCGCTGGCCGGCCTGCTCGAACTCGTTGCCGTGTCGTCGCCCACGTTTTGGATCGGCCTCGTGCTGATTAGCGTCTTCGGCTTCGGGCTTGGCTGGTTTCCGGTCGTCGCCACGGTGGGGTTCGGCGCTCTCCTCCTGCCAGCAGCGACCCTCGCCATCCCGGTGGCCGGCATCATCAGCCAGGTGCTGCGGCAGGGCCTCGATGACGCAGCAGCGCTGCCCTTCGTCGACACCGTGCGTGCCCGTGGTGCCAGCCACACCCGGCTCGTCGTGCGCCACACCCTGCGCCACGCCGCCGCCAGCAGCATCACGCTCACTGGGTATATGGTCGGCTCGCTGCTCGGCGGGTCGGTGCTGGTCGAGACCGTCTTTGCCCGCCCAGGGCTTGGCCGCGTAGCCCTCAACGCCATCGTTGACCGGGACGTACCCGTGGTGCTCGGCATTATCGTGCTCGCCGCGGTGGCCTTCTCCGTGATCAACCTGCTCGTCGACCTTGTCGCCGACCGCATCGACCCGCGCCTGGAGACTAAGCAGGCCTACGCATGAGCGTCCTCGTCGCCGTCCGGTCACGTCGAGTCAAGCGGATGCCCGCCCCGGCACTCTGGGCCGCCGCCGGGTTCCTCGTGCTCCTCGTGGTATCGGCCCTTCTGCCCGGGGTGTTCACCGCCGCTGACCCCCTGCGCACCGACATCGGTGAGGCGCTGCTGGCGCCCGGCCCCGGGCATCCGTTTGGAACGGACCAGACTGGCCGCGACGTGTTCGCACGGGTGATCTACGGTTCGCGGTACTCGCTCGCCATTGGCTTCGGTGCCACGCTGATCGCTCTGGTCGTGGGGCTCGTGATCGGCTCATTCGCTGGGCTTATGCGCAGCCTCGGCGACGGTGTGCTGAGCCGCGCCATCGAGATCGTGATGGCCTTCCCGGAGTTTCTGCTGGCCCTGATCGTGATCGCAATCATCGGCCCGGGGGAGGCGAGCCTGCTCGTGGCCGTGGCCCTCGCGGTGATCCCCTCATACGCGCGCGTCGCCCGGGTGCAAACCCTCGTGGTCAAGCGCGCCGGCTACGTGGAGGCCGCGCGCACGCTCGGTGTGTCGCCCGCGGTGACCGTGCTGCGCCACGTGCTACCCAACACCCTCGGCCCGCTGCTGGTCATGGCCACCATGGGAGTCGGCACCGCTATCACTGCCGCAGCCGGCCTGAGCTTCCTCGGCCTCGGGCCGAAGCCGCCAACGCCGGAGTGGGGACTCATCCTCTCGGAAGGCCGCAATTTTCTCGCCAGCGCCTGGTGGATCGCCGTGTTCCCCGGGCTCGTGATCACCGCCACCGTGGTGTCGACAAGCATTCTAGGCCGACACCTGCAGGCCCGAAGCGCGCGGCGGCAGCGATGAGCGTCATCACGGTGCGCAACCTGCGCGTGGTTCTGCCGGGCTCGGCGACCGCCGCGGTCGACGGCGTCTCGTTCAGCATTGCCGCCGGGCAATGCCTCGGCATAGTGGGGGAGTCCGGTGCCGGTAAGACGGTGACCGGCCGCAGCCTGATCGGACTCACCCCGGAGGGCGCACGGGTCACCGCCGAGGAACTGACCGTGGCCGGAGTTGACGCTCGAGACCTGACCGAGCCGGCTTGGCGACGCCTGCGCGGTGCCCGCGTTGGCCTCGTGAGCCAGGACGCCCTCGTCTCCCTTGACCCGCTGCGCCGGGTGGGCGCCGAGGTGGCCGAACCCCTCGAGGTGCACGAACCCACACTCGGCCGCGCCGACCGTGCCGGCCGGGTGCTGCAGCTGCTCGATCAGGTGGCCATACCAGAGCCCGCCATGCGCGTGCGTCACTACCCGCACGAACTTTCCGGTGGCCTGCGCCAGCGCGCACTCATCGCCTCGGCCCTCGCGGCTTCGCCGGCCGTGCTGATCGCTGACGAACCCACTACAGCCCTCGACGTGACCGTTCAGGCCCAGATTGTGGTCCTGCTGCGCCAGCTGAAGGAGTCGGGCCTCGCGCTGCTGCTGATCAGCCACGACCTTACGATTATCCGCCAGCTCGCCGACGACATCGCCGTGATGAAAGACGGGCGGTTCGTCGAGTTGCAGCCTGCGGCCGACCTGTTCGCCGCGCCGCAGCATCCGTATACTCGCGAGCTTCTGGCGGCGGCGTCGCAGAGCCGACCGCCGGCCCCGCCGAACACCGGCCTCGTGGTGCTCGCTGCGCGGGACCTCGCCAAGACCTACGGCCAGGCGGCCGCGCAGCTACACGCTGTGAACGGGGTCTCGTTCGAGCTGCGTGCCGGCCACACCGTGGGCATCGTGGGCGAGTCGGGGTCGGGCAAGAGCACGGTGGCACGGATGCTGCTGGGCACGGAAACCCCGGACCGCGGCGATGTTCTGTTGCACGGTGAGCCCTGGAGCCGAGTGCCGGAATCGACGCGGCGGGCCCGACGCGGCGGCATCCAGATCATCCACCAGGACTCCCTGAGTGCCTTCGACCCGCGGGCGACAGTACTGCAGATCCTGTCGGAGGCAATCGCTCTGGATGGCACCCGGCTCGGGCGGCGTCGACGGCGCGAACGCCGGGCGCGGGCGATCGAGCTACTCGAGCTGGTGGCACTGAACGATTCCCTGCTGGGGCGGCGGGCGCACCAGCTCTCCGGCGGGCAGCGTCAGCGCGTGGCGATCGCCAGGGCGCTGGCCCGGCAGCCGAGTATCTTGGTCTGCGACGAGCCGGTGTCGGCGCTGGACGCGTCTATTCAGACCCAGGTGCTCAAGCTGCTGGCATCCTTACAGGAGACGACGGGGCTGGCGATGGTGTTCATCTCGCACGACCTCGCAGTGGTACGCGCGCTCAGCCACGACATCCTCGTGATGAAGGATGGCGTTGTCGTGGAGCAGGGACCGGCTGCGGCGCTATTTCTTGCGCCGCAGCATCCGTTCACCCGAGAACTGCTCGCCGCGCACGCCACGGCTTAGTCGGATCAGCCAACGGCCGGGTCGAATCCATGAACACCAAGATCCGACTCATCACCCGCATCGCTTTTGGCTTCACATCCCCGACGCCCTGATCGTTCTCACCATGCTCAGCCTCGGCGGCCATAAACCGGTACTCCCGAGCAGGGTTTAACCCACGGTTACGACAGGACAGCCTTCACGACGACCAGTTAATTGTGATCATCCTCTGCCTCGGACATCGTCGGGAGATAGACGAATCCCGATAAGTGAACGCCCATCGGCGCACACGAAAGGAACAACATGACGGCTCTGGCCGCGCTGAGCTACGCGAGGACCTTTGAGCCCTTCGTTCGGTTGCACCGCCAGCAGAGCGTCTGGAGGTTTTCGGGCGTGCTGAGACCGCCTTTGGACACCGGCATGACGTGGTCGACCTCGAGCAAAAGGTGCGGCTCGGCAGCCACCGAGACGCTGCATTGCAAGCAGGCGTAGCGGTCGCGCTGCTTGATCTCGCCTCGGAGTCGCACCGTCATCAGCGCGCGTTGCCCAGCGGCCGACTTCGTCCAGCGGATCTTCGGGACGAGCGTCGCGGACAGTGCATCAAGGGTGGGAGTGTCGAGTGCGATGGTCGACGCCTGACCGCTGTTGCCTCCTGCGGAGGTGTACTGGAATTTGTAAACCGGGTACGGCACTTCGATGGGCGACAGGTGGGCACCGATCTGGTTCCAGAACTCGTCGGCGTAACGCTTGAGGATAAACTTCGGCGGATTGATTCTCGCGGTGATCTCTGCCTCGCGACCCTTGACGTTGGAGACCGCCTCCTCCAGCCGTGAGATGTCCTCGGCGACACGCTGAACGTCAGCCAGGGTCTCCTGGTCGGCCTTGATGGAGAAGTACTTCATGACGTACTTGATCGGCTCGACGCTGGCATTGCGGACGACCTGGAGAGATGTGTTGTGCACTTGCGGCGCGTAGTCGGAGACGTTGCGGTCGCGCCGATTGTTCCACGCCGAGTTGTTCTCAAACATGGCCAGGTGCGCATACTGACCCGCTGAGGACGCTCCCAGCTCAAATGAGCCTTGCGAGCGGATCTCGGCCACGTAGTTCACGACCTCGTTGTGCTCGGCGACAACGACGACGATCTCGGATCGCAATGTTTGGAACTGGTCGGAACTGAAATAGCGATCCTTGCGGACCTTCCAGATGATCGGGCTGGCGATCAGAACCAGTGCAAGCGCGGCCAAGGCGGCAACTCCGCTTCCGGTGGTTCCGCCAAGGACGAGGGGCGCCGCAATGAGCAGCATGATTTAAAGCGGTTTGGGCATGATGCCATCTTTCCGTGATGTGACGTAGACAAGCTCATTCTGGCGGGCACTTCTGACACAAATGTCTCTTATCCAGCAAAAACGGGTCAACACTTCCAGTGGAAGCGAGGCAGAGGGCAGAGGAAACTCATGCGGGCTGGCGGCTGCGGATTAAATGACGATGCACGGCCAGGGATGCTCGAACGGCCGCTTTTCGGCGCTGCGAATTGTCCTGCTCGTGCGATGGAGTGATGAGTGACGAGTGGGTGCGCGCGGTTATGTTCGGAGCGGCGGGTCGAGTTCTGCGCCGTCTGCGGCGCCGGGTAGCACCTTGAGTGGCCAGTTGGCCTTGTAGTTGGAGTGGACATCGCGGTCCCGACGTCGAGTCGTTGAACATACCGGCCCCATGCCCGTTTGGGCAGTCGGGTTGCCTTGCGTTGCCTGCGTGGCACGGTCCGCAAGGAACTTAGACCAACCACTAATGCGTTGCCACTCGCGTTCACGGAGTTCTCCCGCCCGTGAACAGATACGCAATCATGGGTACGCTCGAGCCCGGTGCTACTGGCAGCATCGACTGGGATGATTACGGCAGCTTCCCGATCGAAATCACCGAGGTGGTGCCCGACGGCTCGTTCGGCTTCCGTTGGTCGGGAATCCCCGCAGAAGAGCTCGACGAGTACTCGACGCACGTGCGCTTTACCATCGCCGATGCTGGTACCGGGACGGATGTCACGGTGATCGAATCGGGCTTCGACACACTCCCCGGCGGCACCCGCTACCGTCGCGAACGTTTTGAGCAGAACCGAGAGGGCTGGGACGTCGTACTCGACGAGCTCGCGATTTTACTCGAGGGTGTCACCCAGTAGTTCACGATTACGGGGGAGTCGCTCGACGAGTTGGCCACGTTGCTCGGCCGGTAGAGGATTATTTGACAGAGCGCAGAGGATGTACGCGAAAGTACCAAAAAATTGCCCACTGATTCAGTGGCCTGTGAGTTATAGGAACAGCCCGCCGCAGGGTCGTGCTCAGAACTGGTTGATTCTGGTCTTAGAACAGGTCTTAAAACGAATGGCCTCCGAGATTTCGGAGGCCATTCGTCGTTACCGGGGTGGATTGTCCTCGTGGGGAGGCGTTTCCTGACGAGGATCCCCTGGAGGTAACGAGGGCCCCGGTCAAGTCACGTGAACGCCGACTGAAGCAACCTGCTTCGGCGTCGACTTGGTTCAGGCGCGCGCTACCGTGCGTGAGTGCGGGCGAAGGCGGATGCCGCGGCGACCTGCTCCGGCCCCGGCCGCACCCCGGTGTAGCGCTCGAACTGCTCCGCTGCCTGCAGAGCGATGACCTCGGCCCCCGTGATCACGGTCTTACCTGCCGCGCGCGCGGCCAGGATGAGCGGAGTCTCCGCGGGCAACGCCACCACGTCGAACACGCAGGTCGCGTCGGCGATCACCTCGGCGGAATAGGACAGGTCGTTCGCCTCGGCACCGCCGGTCATGCCGATCGGGGTGACGTTCACGAGCAGCGGTGCGGTGAGGCCGGTCGGCTCGGCCGCCCAGCGGTAGCCGAGCTCGGTGGCGAGAGTCCGGCCTCGGGCCTCGTTCCGGGCGATCAGGGTGCCATGCTCGAACCCGGAATCGCGGAAGGCCGCGGCGACGGCCTTCGCCATTCCGCCGCTGCCGCGGAGCAGGAACGGAGTGGTCGGGTCGAGAGCGCGCGCGCGGATCAGATCGGCGGCGGCGATGTAATCCGTGTTCGAGGCCCGCAGGCAACCGTTGTCGTTGACGATCGTATTGATCGACGCGATGGCGCTCGCCGAGGCATCCAACTCGTCGACCAGGGCGATGACATCTTCCTTGAAGGGCATCGACACGGAGCAGCCACGGATGCCCAACGCACGCACGCCGCCGATCGCGGCGGCAAGATTCGTCGTGGTGAACGCCTTGTAGATGAAATCGAGCCCCAGCTCGGCGTACAGGAAATTGTGGAAACGCGTGCCGAAATTGCTGGGCCGGGCGGCCAGGGAGATGCACAGGCGAGTGTCTTTGTTGAGCAGGGGCTGCAGTGTCATGCGGTCAAGTTTAGGAGCGGAATCGCCAGCGGATGCCCGGGCGGAAGGAGCGGGACCCAGTCAGCCGGCGGTGGACTCCCGCACGATCAGCTCCGGTTGGAACTCGATCTGCTCGTGCACGAAATCGTCGCCGCCGGCGGCTTCGCGCAGCAGCAGGTCGACGGCCGTGTGGCCGATCAGGGCGCTCGGCTGGTGGATCGAGGAGAGCGGCACGATGGCTGCCGCCGCGAAAGCGATGTCGTCGTAGCCGATGAGCGCCACGTCTTCGGGGACCCGCACATCGCCCAGCATGCTCAGGGCCTGCAGCACGCCGATGGCGAGCAGGTCGTTCGCCGCGAACACGGCGTCCGGCCGGTCGACCGGGTCGCGGGCGCGCAACTGCTCGCCCACGAAACGCCCCTGCAGCACCGAGAGGGACTCCGTGCTGATCACCTCGAGCGACACGTTCGGATGCTCCCGCACGGCCTGCCGCGCGCCCTCCAGCCGGTCGGCAACCTGACGGATGCTCTGCGGCCCACCCACGAACGCGATCCGGGTGCGCCCAATCGAGGCCAGGTGCTCCGCGGCGAGGTGCCCGCCGGCCACGTCGTCGACGGCCACGGAGGAGAAGCTGTGGACGGCCGTCTGCCGGTCGACGGGAACGGTGGGGGTGCCGCGGGCGCGCAGCCGCATGAGCCGGTCCCCGACCTCGCCGAGCGGGGAGATCAAGACGCCGTGCACACGCTGCTCTTCGAACAGGTCGAGGTAGGCACTCTCTCGGTCGATGTTCTCGTCGCTGTTGCCGAGGAGCAGGGTGAGGCCCTCTTCGGCGGCCCGGTCCTCGGCGCCGCGCGCGACATCCGTGAAGAATGGGTTGGCGACGTCGAGCACGACGAGCCCGATGCTGCGGCTGCGGCCGGCCCGCAGTCGCCGGGCAGCGTCGTTGCGCACGAAGCCGAGGTCGGAGATTACCGTCTGCACCCGCTCCACGGTTGCCGGGGAAACCTTGCCCGGCCGGTTGAGCACATTGGAGACGGTGCCGACCGACACCCCGGCGCGAGCCGCGACTTCGCGCACACTCACCGTTGCCATCGTCACCCTTTCGCCTTGCGCTTTGCTGCCTCTAGGTGACGTGTAGAGCACCGCGCCGCAGATTGAAACGAATCAATACACGAGACCCATTCGAAGTCTCGGTTGAATCTCATTTAGGGGATTGCACTTTTTCTGCTGTCGACGGACGCCCCAACCTCTCCTTATATTCGCTGAATACACGTTCTCTGAAACGATTCATCCTTGTCGGTGCCGTTGAGCCATTCGGACCGGTCGTCGCCCTCGCAGACGGGAACATCGAAATCCTCCCCGGTGAGATCCATGCCCCGGTCGGCGAGAATGGGCCCGGCAAGTCCACCCTCGCGAAAATCCTGGCCGGGCTCTACCGCCTCGACGCCGGCGAGTTCCAGGTCGACGGGCAGCCGGTGTCGTTCCGCACCGTGGCCGACAGCAAGGCCCCCGGCATCTCCGCGATCTATCAGGAACCCACCCTGTTCCCCGACCTCACAGTGGCCGAGAACATCTTCATTGGGCGCCAGCCGAAAGGCCGACTGGGCCTGATCAGCCGGGCCGCCCTGCGCACGGCCGCCGCGACCTGTTCGACCAGCTCGGCGTGCGCATCGATCCCAACCGAGCGGCCGAGGGACTGTCGATCGCCGACCAGCGGATCAGCGAGATCGCCAAGGCCATCTCCCAGGGCGCCACGGTGCTCGTCACGGATGAGCCGACCGCCGCGCTGTCGGACATCGAGGTGGAGCGCCTGTTCCAGGTTGCCCGCAACCTGCGGGCCCAGGGCGCGAGCATCCTCTTCATCTCGCACCACTTCGACGAGGTGTTCGCCCTCTGCGACCGCATCACCGTGATGCGGGAGGTCGCCCCGGTGGGCGACACCGTGCTCTCCGTGAAGGGGCTCGGCCGCGCCGGCCTCTTCGCAGACGTGACCTTCGCCGTGGACGACCCCGTTTTCTGGCACCCGGGGACATGCCGGCGCGCATCCGTTCCTGCTGCGCCGAGCACGGCTTGCCGGTGCCGGGCACCCCGGTCGAACTCATGCGCAGCATCGTCGAGAGCCTGGCGGCTGCCTATGCCGAGACCGTCCGGGTCGCGAGCGAGCTGTCGGGAAGGAGCATTCGCGCGGTGCATATCGTCGGCGGTGGGTCGCAGAACGACCTTCTCTGCCAGCTCACCGCGAACCGAACGGGGCTGACCGTGCTGGCCGGCCCCGTCGAGGCCACCGCGATCGGGAACGTGCTCGTGCAGGCCCGTGCCCAAGGTCTTGTGACCGGAAGCCTCGACAGCCTGCGCGCCCTGGTCGCCCAGGCCTCCGCCCCACGGCGCTACCGGCCCACGGCCTGACGTGCGCCGGTGCTACCCGCCTCGGGGCGGAGCCGCCCCGACTGGCTGCCGTGCGCCCCCAACGAATTCGACGGAGATTCTGCCAAAATCCGGCCATTCCCACCGAGAACGGGCGGTCTAGAGCAAAATCTCCGTCGAATTCGTTCGGCGTCGGGCTGGACTGTCGCCCTCGGTCCGCGGTCGAGAAGGGGCCAGGGTGGATGGCGCACAGGGGCGCCTACGTCCCGGTGGGGTCCGGGCGGTGATGCGTGATCAGGATCGGGTCGATCGCGCGAGGCGGCCGCTCAGGCCCAGAGGCCGATGCTGAGCTGGAGGCGCGCGTGGCTGCCGAGCACCGCCTGCCCCATCGGGACGATGGGAACCGGCAGCTGCCATTGCCCGTCGCTGGACTTGCCCGGTGCCCAGTCGAGCTGGTTGGGCAGCTCTGCTTGTTCGGCGATTCGAACGGCGAGGGTGCTGTTCCACTCCCAGGTCACGCTTCTGGCCGCGCCCTTGTCGTTCACCTCGACGTCGACGATGAGCGTGTCCTGCCAGTCCGCGATCTGCTCGAGGTGTCCCCCGAAACCGAGGATGCCGCCCGTCTCCTTGAGTGAGATGATCTTGAGGTCGAGGGCGTAGCGGCACTTACGCACGTTCTTCGGCTGCAGGAAGATTGTCATCGACGGGACCGGTGACAGGGGCCCGGCGATGCCCTTCTCCGTGGCGTTCAGATCGATCGGGCAATAATGATCGGCCGTCTGCTCATGAATAAGCGCAGGCACGCCACGGATGGCCAGCCTCGCCTCGCCCTGCCAGATGCGGTCGTTGCGATCGAGCTCCACCCCGTGCGGGGCGACCTCCACCCGCAACCCGCCGAACAGGAAGCGGGAAAGGTTCTGGTACGTTTCCTCGGAGTTGACCAAGCCGTATCGACCCGAGTGGGAGCGATGGATGTAGGCCCGCGCGCCCCCGTAAACGTAAGCGTTGCGGATCGCGACGAGACCATCGCTCTGCACGCCCATGACCGCGGATGACAGCCCGGCGGCCACGGAATAGTCGCGTGAATTCGTGCCGACGATGCTGAGGATGCGGGAGGGAGGGAAGGAGGGAAGGAGCCCACCATGCGCCGGGGGTCCCACCAGACCGTTTTCGGGTCGGTTTCCCGGGCAGGGTCGTGGGTGGCCGACAGCATGTGCTCCTGCATGTGCCGGGGGAGAAGATATCGCTGCCCAGCGGCCCGAACCGGTCCATGAGCCAGCCCCCGATCGGCCCGCCGAGCTCGGGGGAGATTCCTCCATGCGGGGTCCCGATCGTGCAGAGTTTCGACACCGCTTCGGCGGGGTCGGCCAGTTCGCGCTGCAGGACGGTGCGGCAGATCAGCCCGCCCATGGAGTGCGCCACGAGGTAGACGGGTGGTCCGCCGCGAGTCTTGGCATGCACCAGATCGATGAAATCGACGAGACCCCGGGCCGCGCGGCCGATGTCGTACGATTGCGGCTCGACCCCGAATGTGCCCATGCGGCGTCGTGGAACTGGTGGATCCAAACGGAGTCCGGTTCCAGCGTTCCGGGATAGGCATTGATCAGGACGTTCTGCTGTCTGCAAAGCCTCGCACATAAATGACGGGGTAGCGCTCGCTCATCGCGTCTTCATTCGCGCGTCACGTGTCACGACAGGAAGTCTTGGTGGCACGATTGGAGGCGTTCGACAAGCGGATGACGGTCCTGAACCGATTTCCGCGCTTACCCCACGCCGAAACCCGTCGATAAAGAGTTGAGAGGTGCAAGACGATGGACACAGAGCCGCGCGAGACCGCAAACACGACCATTAGCCTACTCCTGCGCCACGTGCGTGAGCGCGGTGGGGAGGGAGCCGTCATCGAGGTGCTCGCCCGGGCGGGCGTACAGCAGGATGCAAAGACTCTCCAGAACACGTCCGCGTGGGTCAGCTACGCCACCCGAATCCGGCTGTTCGAGGCCGCAACCGCGGTGCTCGGTGACCCGAACACCATGTTCACCGTGGGTACCGGTGCGGTCCGCGGTGACGTCCAGCCCGTGCTGGTGCAGCTCCTGAGTGTGTTCGCCTCACCTGGAGCAATTTTTCGTCAGCTGCCACGCATGGTGCCGAAGTTCACCACAACGTCGACGATGGATGCAGTCCGGGTCGGACAGACCAGTGCGACCGTGCGCTACCGCCTCCACGACGGCTATCGTCCGTCCCGACTCGACTGCCAATACGCCCAGGGACTGTTTTCGTCCGTGCCGGCCATTTTCGGACTCGCCCTTGCCCACATCAGCCATCCGCAGTGCCAATCGGACGGCTACCCGGCGTGCGAATACGTGCTGACCTGGTCAACGCGGGTGCGTTGGTGGTCCTGGCGCACGCGGAGTCGCTGGGTCGACGCATCCCTCGGCGTACTGCGCGACAAGGTGCGGGAGGTGCAACTGGCCGCGGCTGACCTCGTTAGCAGCGACGATGTCGACGAGGTGCTCGCCCGAATCGTCGATCGCGCCGCCTCCGCCGTGCTCGCGCCGTCGTACCTCCTCATCGTCGAACCTGCCGGGGGCGGCGCGCCGTTGGTCCGCCACCGAGGGCTTGGCGACGAACGTGGCGCCGATCTCGTGGCACGGATGCTGCGCGGCGAGCAACTGGGCGAGCGCGCGCTGGTCGTCGACATCGCCTCCAATCGCAGGGTCCACGGGCATCTGGCCGCCGTGTTCACGGAGGGACACACCGCGATGCTAGGAGATCGGGCCCTGCTCGAGGCCTACGCCGGACACGCGGCCGCGGCCCTGGACCTGTTCACGGCTCTCGAGGAATCCCGCCGGGAGGGAGTTCGCACGACCGCACTGCTCAACCTCGCCCACCAACTGGCGATCAGCGACAGCGTCGAGGCGATCGCGGAAGTCATCGCGTCGGCACTGGCGGCGATCGTCGGCAGTGACGCGGCATCCGTTCTCCTCTGGAACGCCGACCTTGGTGAGCTTCGCCCTGCCTCAGCCGTCGGTTTCGAGCCTGCCGATCGCGAATTCTTCATGCGTACGACGCTGACTGTGGAGCAGACGCCGGAGCTTCTCGGCGTTCTCAGACGGCAGGAACGCGTTCTGATCACGGCTGACGACGCCAGCCCGGCCCTGGCAGAGCTGCTCCGTGCCATCGGTTCACACAACGTGGTCGCCGTCCCCCTTCTCGCCGGGGATATGTTGATGGGCGTCGCAACGGCCTGCTGGGTTGCCCCCGTCGCGGCCGAGGTCCTGGCGGAGGCCATCACCCTGATCGAAGGTGTCAGCCACCAGGGAGAAACGGCCATGCAAAGGGCCCGGCTGCTCGAGACCGTGAGGCACCAATCCCAGCACGATGCCTTGACAGGCTTGCCCAACCGAGCGCTGTTCGCGCTGCTGCTCGACACCGCCCTGGCAGAGTGCCAGCCTCACAGCCGAACGGCGGTGCTGTTCTGCGACCTCGACAACTTCAAACGCGTCAATGACCGGCTGGGCCATCGCGCCGGGGACGAGCTGCTGCGGCAGGTCGCGGCTCGCCTGCGCGCCGAGGTTCGAACCAATGACACTATCGGCCGCCTCGGCGGCGACGAGTTCGCGGTGCTTGTCACCGATCTCGACGGCGAAGATTCGGCCATCGAGCTGGCCCACCGAGTAGTCGGCTGCTTGAATCCCCCTTTCCACCTGGCCGGCCAGCACGTGCGCATCTCCGCCAGTGTGGGTGTCGCCTCGCACAGTGGACAGGGGGGTCACGGCGAGCAGCTCCTCGACGCGGCCGACGCCGGGATGTACGACGCAAAGAGAACGGGACGGAATCAGATCGCCGTCGCCCGCACCGAGGTGCCGGGCAGTGCATCATCGAACCCGGAATCACCGGGGGACACCGACACGTCACTGCTGGTCGAGCTGGCCCGTGCCGTCGAGGCGAACGAGATGAGGCTCTACTACCAACCTGTCGTGGACATCTCCCGTTTCGGCGAGGAGACGGTGGTGGGCGCGGAAGCCCTCATCCGCTGGGCGCACCCGCGACTGGGCGTTTTGGCCCCGGGCGCCTTCTTGCCGCTGGCGCAGGAACGCGGCCTCATCACCGAGATGGATCTGTGGGTGATCGCGACCGCGTGCCGGGACGTGGTCGAGTGGCCGCAGTTAGGCGCTCGGCCTCTAGGCGTCGCGGTCAACCTCGACGCCGCCACCCTTCTGGACTGCCGACTCGTGTCGACGGTTCGCACGGCTCTCAACCGCAACGACCTCGCACCGGAGCGACTGACCCTCGAGGTGGTGGAGAGCAGATCACTGGTCGACCTCCCCGGCATCGTCGAGCGCCTCGTGGAACTGCGCCGCCTGGGCATCCGCATTTCCCTTGACGATTTCGGCACCGGCTTCTCGACCCTGGCCTGGCTCAACACCCTTCCCGTCGACCAGATCAAGATCGACCGCAGCTTCATTCAGGACCTTCCCAACGCCTCCTCCGTCTCCCTCGTGCAGGGAATCCTGGCGCTGGCGTCGAAGCTCGACGTGGAGGTGATCGCCGAGGGGGTGGAGACCACGGAACAGCTCGACAGTCTCCGCACCAGCGGCGCCGTGCTTGCCCAGGGCTACCTTTTGGGCCGCCCGAGCGCGACCTGGGACCCGATGGCTGGAAGCGCAGTTGCGGCGGCCCGACGAGGGGCATAGCGCACGAGTCCGGGCGTGCTCGCCTTAGACTGCGGCCTGGTTGCCGTCGGCCGGCAGGACGGCCAACTGGTTCATCCGTTCGGGGACACATCGCTCGCGATGACCCGGGCACCCTCGCTGGCGAAACGGATGGCCGGGGCCCGGCCGATCCCGGACCCCGCACCGGTCACGATGGCAGTCTGGCCCTGCAAACGGTTCGGGGCGAATGCGGGTGCCATGGAATCCGAACGAGCTGGCGCTGATCGCCTTGCGGCTCTTCCGGAAGCGCGAATTCGATGCCTGCAGCGGGGCGGACGTCGCATCCGCCGCCAGGGCCAGCCGGCGCACCCTGTTGCGTCACGTCACGTCACGTCACGTCACGTCTAGGTCCGATGGCGGCACACGCCTTGTCGGCGGCGGCTGATGCGGCCCCGTTCTGGTGGGTCGAATTCAGCGTTGGAGAACAGCAGGCGCTCGTCGGCCAGGTGATCGATCGGATCGGCCGTGCTCTGGGCGACTGAATGCAGTTGGCAGGCTCAGGCCAGCATGCTGCGCAGCATCCACGCCGTCTTCTCGTGCACGTCGAGGCGACGCACGAGCAGATCGGTGGAGACCTGGTCGGGCGCACCCTCGGCGAGGGGCAGCACCTCCCGGATGGTGCGGGCCGTGGCCTCATGGGCGGCGACCAGGCGACGGAGCATCTCCGGGGCATCCGGCAGGTCGGTGTCCTCGCGCACGACGGCGAGCTCGGTGAACTCACGGTAGGTGCCCGGCGCCGGGGTGCCCAGTGCACGGATGCGCTCGGCGATGTCGTCGACGGCCAGGGCCAGCTCGGTGTACTCGTCCATGAACATGGTGTGCAGAGAGTGGAACATGGGGCCAACGACGTTCCAGTGGTAGCTGTGAGTCTTGAGGTACAGGGTGTACGAGTCCGCCAGCACCCGGGACAGGCCGTGAACGATCTTCTCGAGCTGCTGATCCGGGATACCGATGTCGATTATCTGACTCACTGGTGACTCCTTAGGTCGTGTGGGTATTCACGCTACACACCCGGGGTGTGACGCCGCCGTGAGGACCGGTGGCCAACCGGAGTGACCGCGAACCCGGTCAGTCGATCCGGGCCACGGTGACCGCGATCTCGGTCACGACCGGGTTACCGTTCTGGTCGAGCTGATCTGTGATCGCATCGTGCACGCGGCGGCTCACGTCGGGGGCCGCGAAGGGTGCGGCGACGCCGATCTTGACCGCGATCTTCAGGCCGCCCTCCCTCTCGGAGACGGAGACGGAGACGGAGCTGGTCGACCGCGGCTTGCCGGTCACGGCTTCGACGGTGGTTGCGATCACCGAGGCGACCACGGTTGCCACGAGCGGGGCTGCCGAATACAGCGCATCCACGCCGGGGACTGCCAGCACCGCCCCCTCGAGTTGAGCGGTCAGCTGGGCCGGCGTCCCGGGGTCGGGCGGCGGCGCTCCAGGTGCAAGGGCGTCACTCATCGCTGCTCGCTTTCGCTTTCGCCGGCGGGGGTACGGGTTGGTACAGGTCGCGGATGGTGATGTCGACGGCCTCGACGGCGAGTTCCGTGTGCTGGCTAAGTGCGGTGTAAAGAGCCTCCCGGAGCTGCTCGGCGAGCGGTGGAATGTTCTTGCCCTCCAGAACCGTGGCATCCACGCGCACGGTGACGGGTGCGCCGGGTTCGCTGACCTCGCCGTCGAGGCGGCACCGGCCGACGATGATGTTCGGCACGCCGTCACCGGCGGCACGCAGAATGCCGCGCACCGCACCTTCGGTCACGCTCAGGCGAGCGGTGGGGGAGGGGTGGCTGATCGGGATGTCCCGGCCCGCGCGCGCCTCCAGATTGATGTGCTGCAGAATCGAGTTGACCCAGCTGTCCTCGCGCTCGGATTCGCGCTCCACGTCTTCCCGGAGCAGGGCGCGCTGCGTGCGCCGGAGCCGCTGCATGCCGCGCAGGGCGATCTCGCACTCGGGGAAGCCGTCGATGCTCGGGTCTGCGGGGGTGCGGTCCCGGTCGAGGTAGTCGCTCAGTTCTTCGAAGGTGTGGCCCGCGAGCTCATCGGAGGGGTTCATCATCGCCATTCCTCCATCTCTTGGAGCAGAGTCTTCCGAGCTCGGGCGAGAAGCCCACGAACCGTTGAAACGGGAAGTTCCAGTTCCTCCGCGATCTCGCCGTAGCTGCATTCCGCGAGTTCTCGCAGCATCCAGCAACGGCGCTGGTCCTCCGGCAGATCGCCGAGGACACGCGTCAGAGCTTCGGTTTGAGACTCCACCTCCGCCAGTCTATGGGGGGAGTGGCTTTCCGGTGCCGGGGCGTCGGTGAGATCGACGTTGAGGTGCGGACGCCGGGCACGCAACCGGTCGACGCTTTTCCGGCTCACGATCCGCATCAACCAGCTTCTGACGGCGGCGCCGTTGTCGAGGGTGGGCAGCTGCTGCCAGGCGGTGATGAAGGACTCCTGAACGACGTCGTCCATCTCGTCATTTGATCCCAGGACCCGGCTGGCATACACCCGCATCAGCGGGCCGTAGCGACGCACGAGCGCCTCGAACGCCCGAATGTCCCCGTCGGCGGCGCGGTCGGCCAGGGTCTGGTCGGTGAATGACTCAAACGGAGATGCGAGCGGTGCCCGGATTGGGGTCGTTGGCATCATTTCTCCACCCTCTCACCCGCCGTGTCCAAAAATTATTTGACAAATCCGTGTGACAAATATGCCACAACACACGTCGTATTACTGACAGCCTTTGTCAGCCGCAGAACGGAAGGATTCCCGATGTTCCACTCACCCGCCGTCGACGACAGCATATCCGCCGGTGCCGTCATGCCCACGTTCGATTCGTTGCTCGTCGGTCCGGCCGATGATGATGATGACGCCGGGGACTCGACGGCTGCGACCGCATACGTCTGGGGCACGCGCGCCTGGCTGCCACCGACGCAACACCACTGGAAAGGGAAGACGCTATGAGTGCATCCGACAAGATCGAAAACGCCGCCCAGGACCTCAAGGGCAAGGCCACTGAGGCCGTGGGCAAGGCCACCAAGGATGATTCCAAGGTTGCCGACGGCAAGGCGGAGCAGTCTTCGGCGAGTGTGAAGAAGGCCGGCGAAAACGTCAAGGACGCTTTCAAGCACTAAGTTCTTCACGCATGGAGCGTCAGATCCAGTCGTTGCGCTTGAACAGCACGTAGAGCAGTGCCGAGAGCCCCACGATCAGCGCGGCCGAGCTGTAATAGCCCAACGGCTGGGCGAAGCCGGGGTAGGGCACGTTCTGCCCGTAGAAGCCCGTGATGGCTGTGGGCACGGCGATGATGGCCGCGTAACCAGTCACCTTCTTCGTGATCACGTTGAGCCGGTTGCCTTGAATCGCCAGATTCGCCTCAAGGATGGCGGTGGCCTGGTCACGCAGGCTCTCCGTCCATTCCATGACGCGAAGCACATGGTCGTATACGTCCTGGAAATAGGGACCCATTTCGTCCCGCAGCAGGTGCAGATCGCGCCGCAGCAGCGTGTTCACGACCTCGCGCATAGGAAGGATGACCCGGCGTATCGTCACGAGACTCTTGCGCAGTTCGAAGGAGGCCCGCTGCACCGCTTCCTGCTTGGTACCAGGCAGGAAGAGTTGGTCCTCGAGTTCTTCGACTTGTTCGTCCAGTGCTTCAACGGCGTCGAAATAGCCGTCGACGAGGTGGTCGAGCAGCCCGTGCAGGAGGAAGGCCACTCCGTTCCGGGCCAGATCGGAGGCCGAATCCCAGCGGGCCACGACGGCCTCCAGGTCGAAGCCTTCAGTGTGCACGGTCACCAAGGCCCGGTCGGTGATGAACACCGCGATCTCGTGCGTGGTGACCTGAGCGGTCGCCACGCCGAATTCGGCCGAGTACGCGGACAGGAACAGGTGGTCGGGGTAGCGGTCGAGCTTGGGCCTCTGCCGCAGCGTCAGGGCGTCTTCGACCGCCAGCTCGTGCAGGCCCAGTTCGCCCGCGAGGCTGACGAGATCCTCTTCGCCGGGATCGGCGAGGTCCACCCAGACGACGGCGCCGGACAGGGCGAGGTGCTCAGACACCTCGGCGAGCGGGAAATCCTCGTCGACGAGAGAGCCGTCGCGGTAGCAGCGGGTACGGGGTGTGGGCACACTCCAGTCAAGCCCGATCTCGACCGATCGAATAGGTCAGCGCGCGGGGGGCTCCCAGGCGGCGACGGATGTGACGGTGTCGAGCACTTGCGTGCGTCCGGCATCCGTCAGCTCGATGCGGAGGCTCGGTGAGTCCAGCGTCATGGCCACGGTGAGTCGCGCGACGGCGTCCGTACCGGTCCAGAGGAGTTCGAGTCGGTCGTCGCCGATGGCCGTCCAGGAGAAGTCGCCGTCGAAGGCCGGGTGCGTGCTGCGGATGCGGGTCAGGCCGAGCTGGGCCCGGGTCACGTCGGTCGCGAGGGCACGTTCGACCTCCTCCGCCGTGTAAACGTGGCGGTTGACGTCGCGGCCATTGCCGGTGCGCTCGAAGAGTTCGGTGTCGTCGAGGCCGCCGAGCAGTCCCACGTAGTACACCTGCGGTCGGCCGGGCAGGAAGTGCTGCACGGCGCGGGCCAGAAGATAGGGCACTTCCTCGCCGCCGAGGACGCTGTAGAACGTCGCGTTGATCTGGTGCGGCAGCGTGAACCACTCGGGCACGACGGATGCGATGGAGGAGTGGCCGTGTGTGGCACGCTCCGCCCGCGCGAAGATGTCGATCATCTCGGCCTGGGTCAGCAGGCCCGGCTTGTCGCCGATCGGGCCCGCGTCGATGACGCCGATACCGTCGTGAGTGTCGAGCACGGTGATGGCGTTCGTGGGGCGGATCTTGAGCCAGTCCGCGAGGCGGTCAACGGTTCCGGTGCCGAGCGAATGTAGAAGCAGAGGTGCCAGCGCGAAGTCGTAGACGCGGTCGACCAGCGGGGCGATCGCGAGCTGCTGGCTGTAGTGCGCGTGTACCTCGACCAGCACCTCGAGGCTCTCCTCGTGGGCCATGGCCACGACCGTGCGGGCGAACTCGAGGGTCTGCTCGGTCATGAAGCTGTCGGTTCCGGGGGTCTTCACGGCGTAGCCGACGGCGTCGAGCCGCACCGTTGTGACGCCGCCGGCGGCCAGCGTCTGCAACACCCGACGCAGATAGGCGAGGGCCGCGGGGTGGTTCACGTCCAGGTCGACCTGGGTGGGCATGAAGGTCGTCCAGACGAGGTGACGGCTGCCGTCGGCGCCCTGGTAGGCGGTGAAGGGGAGTCCGGGTCGCGGCCGGTAGAACGCCGTGATGTCCTTCTCGGTGCCGCCGTTCGGGAACACGGTGTCGAAGGTGAGGAACATGCCCTCGGAGGTGGAGGCGGTGCCACGGGCCAGCCAGTCGATGAACTCGACCGACGAGGAGGAGACGTGGTTGACGATGAGGTCCGCGGTGAGCCCGCGCGTGCCGGCGAGGCTGCGCATGTCGTCCCAGGTGCCCAGTCGGGCATCGACCGCGGTGTGGTCGATCGGGTCGAAGCCGGCATCCGCGCCGTCGAAGGGAACGTAGAACGGCAGCACGTGCACGCTGCCGAAGGCCCTCAGAGGGCCGTCGAGCAGCGTCTGCAGATTGTGGATGGTGCCGCCCAGGCGGTCGGCGTAGACGAGCAGCTCGATTGTGGTCATGTTCAACTCCGGTTCGACTCGGCGCGGCAGCGAACAGCACCGATTCAGAAGTTACGGCACCCGGTGGGCCAGGGCAATTCCGGCTGTCCTTCAGGCTGTCCTTCCGGCGGCTCCCCCTCGGTGGTCGAGCGTGCGAGACCCTGGAGTCCCAACCCGGCCAGGGACCCCGTGACGTTGGTCGAACCGGTCGAGCCTAGGGCCCAGTACCCCCTTACTCGTCGTCCCGGGTTGCGTTTTTCCGTTCGATGGTGGCCGTCATGCGGGTGCGGGTGCGGGTGTCGGTGCGGCTGTCGGTGTCGATGTCGGTGTCGGTGTGGGTGTGGGTGCGGGATTTGGTCGTGTTTCGCCCTGTGTGGGGCCCGGTTTCGAGCCGGGGTGGTGCCATGGTCTGTGCGGCTCCGCGCAGCATGCGGATGGCCCGTCGCTCCGCGCGGGTAAAGCACGCTCCGGTGCGCCCCGGGCGATGATGCGTCCGCCATCGTTGATCACGGCCTTCTGTTGGCCGCCGTTGCTGATCAGATCTCTGACGGCGAGCGCGTCGGGCCTGGACCGGTCGGCGACCTCGGTCGCTGCCGCCACCCGAACCGCGTCCACCCGTCTCCCGTGGACCCCGACCGCCGCGGTCACCTGCAGCAGGTCGTCGTCGTCGTCGAAGCCGCGCACCGCCGAACACCGCCGAACACCGCAGAGACTCCCCACGCCCCACCGCGAGGGCCTGCCACTCAGCGACCGCCCGGGCCGCCGCGGACGGGCCGGGCACGGCAACCGCTTCGAAGCTTTCCCAGAGGTTGATCACAAACAAAAGGTTGCCAAAATTAGAACAAAGAAATGAGGGTCTTTCCTATTGTGGATAAGTGCTATTCGAAATCTATGTTCAATTTGACCGTTACGCCTCGATGAGCGAATCCTGACGGCTGCGGGCGATGATGGATCACGAATTGGGGGTTTCGGGGCGGTTGTTCCTGGTGCCGACGTAGACGAGCAGTGGACCGCTACGCGGGATCACCGTGCGTGCCGAACGCAGTGTGCCCGAACGCCCTGCTCCGAGTCCGAGGCCGTGCGGCAACGCCGCTGAACGAATTCGGCGGAGATTTGGGCCAAAATGGCCCTAGACACTGCTGAACAGCTGTTTTTCAGGAAAATCTCCGTCGAATTGGTTCGACAGCTGACCCGGCGCTCCGCCTGTGCCGACAGGCATCCCCGGGGTGTGGTCAGCTCTGGCCCCTCCGGGAGCTACGCAACCGATCGATCAGGACCCTCTCGTGTGGTGCCGCGGAGCGTCCTGGTCGGCAAGATTCGTCCAGTGCTTCTCGGAGCCGCACTCGTCGCACAGGAACCAGATCTCTTCATCCGCCAGGGTGTCGGTTGCCACGGCTCGGGTTCGCATGAGTCCGGCGCAAGCGGCCTGCTGGCACTGGGGATTGAAGTCCATGTATGGAGCGCTCTCTCTCGGCGCGGCAGTTTGCCGTCTGTGTTGACCGTGCGGGTGACGTTACTCCGATTCGGCGTGTGCGACCAGAGCTGAGGTGGCGGAGCCACTTTTGCGGGTGCTATGCGCCGAGGCGTCGTGCCTTGAAGCCGAACACCATCGCCTCAATGCTTGGAGCGTGCAGCACAAGAACGGCTCGGGAGGCCGGCCAATGCTGCTGCCCCCAGCGGGACCGGCTCCTGGCCGTCGCGCTCGTAACCCGGCAGCTCAGCAGGGCATCACCCAGGAGTGCGGCGTCGACAAGAAACACCGGCAGGAAGGCCACGGAAATCCAGGAGGTCGTGAGGGCGCGGCGCCCCGCGCGGCGCCTGCTCTGCCTGGGTGCCGGCGCTCGTTCCTGCAGCGGCCAGGGTCACTCCTGCGCCGCCGTCAGCTTGCCCGTCCGTGCCGCACCGGGCAAGCGGGGGTGGCCTGTCAGGGCATCCGTTTGTGCGCATTCCATGATAATTTCACCTGACCATGTCAGACCTGCCTGCCGAATCCTCCCGGCCTGCCGAGCCGCTCGGGCCGCAGAGACCTCTCTCGCGGGTCGAGGTTGCCGACATCGCGGTTCGCCTGTTCCAGGAGCACGGCTATGAGGCCACGAGCACCGTGGACATCGCCGAGGCGGCCGGGGTCTCGCGCAGCACCTTCTTCCGGCAGTTCCGGTCCAAGGACGACGTGATCTTCGCCGACCACGACGAGCTGGTCGCCCGCATCGACGAGCACTTCGCTGCGACGCATTCGGATCCCTGGCTGGCCGTGTGTGAGGCCGCCGCCATGGTCTTCGAGCGGTTCCGCGAGCGACTGGAGATCGTGCGCATCCGGGACCGGGTCCTGCGAGAGACCCCCGTGCTGCGGGACCGGGAAACCATTATGGCGATCCGGTATGAACGGATGTTCGCCAGCTACCTGCGCAGCACCGTGCCGGGTGTGCCGCCCCTGACTGCCATCCGCTTCGCGGCCGCCGTGACGGCCACCCACAACTTCGTGCTGCGGCGCTTGATCCGGGCGACGGACAACGTCGGCCCGTATTCGCTGGCCGCCGAACTCACCGAGGTGCGACGGCTTTTCCACCTGGATGCCGCGGCGCAAGGTCCCGAGGCGCGACCCGCGGGCGACGTGGTCGTCGCCGTCTTCCCGGCCGCCACGGATCCCACCGAACTGGCTCGCGCCATCGAGGAGCGGCTGCGCGCCCAGACGCGCTCCCGCTGAGACTCAGTATCACTTGACCTGAGACTGAGTGTCAGATAGAACTTGTACTTGGGTATTTTCTGACCGGCGCACGAGGGCATTCATTCCCTGGTGCCGGACGACATCAGCCGATCAGGCCTGCCCGACTTCGCTGTCCTCCACGAAAGGGAAACCGTGCCCGACTACGACGTATCCACGCCCCTCGACACCGACTTCTACGGCGTATTCGCCGACGTGCCTCAAACTGACCGGGCCTTCTGGGACCGCGCCCGCAGTTTTGCCACCGAGTCGCTGGACGAGTTGACGACTGCGTGGGACAAAGCCGAGTACCCGCTGCACCTTGCCCGTAGACTCGGCGAGCTCGACCTTCTCACCGACGGTGTCGTCGGCCCCGGACTGAGTCCCATGTCGCCGCTCGCGGCCGGGCTCGTCAACATGGAGATCTCCCGCGGCGATGGCTCGATGGGTACCGTGGTCGCCGTGCAGGGCGGGCTGGCCCTGCGCAGTATCGCCCTGTTCGGCAGCCCGGAGCAGCAGGAACGCTGGCTGGTGCCGCTGGCCCGCGCCGAGAAACTCGGCGCCTTCGCCCTGACCGAACCGGACCACGGCTCCGACTCGGTCGGCCTGGAGACCACCGCACAGCGCGACGGCGACGAATGGGTGCTCAACGGCGAGAAGAAGTGGATCGGAAACGGCTCGGTCGGCGACGTGACGGTGGTCTGGGCTCGCGACGACGACGGCAATGTGCGCGGCTTCCTGGTGGAACAGGACACCCCCGGGTATCACGGAGAGACGATCACCGGGAAGGGGTCCCTGCGCGCCATCCACCAGGCTCGGATCACCCTCACGGATGTGCGGATCCCGCTGGACGCCGTGCTGCCGGGCACCCACACGTTCAAGGACGCCTCCACGGTGCTCTTCGCGACCCGGCTCGGAGTGGCCTGGTCGGCCCTCGGCCACGCCACGGCGGTGTTCGAGGCGGCTCTGAACTACTCGACCCAGCGCATCCAGTTCGGTAAGCCGCTCGCCGGTTTCCAGCTCGTGCAGGAGCGCCTGACCATGATGCTGTCCCGGCTCACGTCGATGCAGCTGCACTGCTTGCGTCTGGCTGAGCTCGACGGCGCCGGAACGCTGCGCCCGATCCAGGCGTCGCTGGCGAAGTATCACAACACCAGGGCGGCGCGGGAGATTGCGTCGATGGCCCGTGACATGCTCGGTGGCAACGGCATCCTGCTCGAAAACCACGTCATCCAGCACCTCGCCGACATCGAGTCGCTGCACACCTACGAGGGCACCGAAAGCGTGCAGTCGCTCCTGATCGGGCGGGACCTCACCGGGATCAGCGCCTTCCGCTGACCCGATTGCTCGTCTTAGGACTCGGTCGACCTGTGGTCGACGGATGTCGCCGCTCGCGGGCCGGGCGGGTTTCGGTCAGGTGGATGAAATGACCAAAACTCGACATTGTGGAGACATTCGGCGTCTGCCAACGTACGCTATGGCGCAATCACTCAGCCCGGCCGCACCAGAACGTGCCAGAGAACACGGGCAGCACTGCGCGCAACCGTCGTGGGAAACTCGGCCTGTGCGCCTGAACCAGGAACGCAGATCGATGACCGACAAACACCTCACCGACGATCAGCTGTTGCTCGAAACGGATTACACCAGCTACGCCAGCTCGTGCCGCGACCCGCACATCACCCCGACGAACGACCTCGTGGAATGCCGACGGCAGAGCGGCCATGACGACACGCACGCCACCAGGTCTGGCCTGCGCGCCATCCGCTGGGCAGTGCCGGAGCCACACGCGGCCTAGCCGAGCACGCCTGACCCCGGCCCGCCCTGTCACACGCCCGTGCCCCGAACGAATTCGACGGAGATTATTCCCGAATCAATGCCAGAAACTCCGAAAAGGTCGTTTCAGAGCAGAATCTCGGCTCTCCTGCTTCATCTGTGGGTGTTTCGGAGCGCCTTAACGGCCGCACGCCGCTTCCTGTCTAGGTTTCTGACTGTCTAGGAACAGAAACTCAAGGGGC